>NZWX01000034.1 GCA_002697625.1 Flavobacteriales bacterium | reverse complement strand
TTCTGAAACTTCTTCATTAGCAACTTCTTCAGTAGCAACCTCTTCAGTAGCAACCTCTTCAGTAGCAACCTCTTCAGTAGTAACTTCGTCAGCACCTCCACAAGAAGATAGTACTAGAGCAAACAAAAATGAGATCACTCCAAACATGGACATTAATTTTTTCATTTTTAATAAAATTGTTTGATTAATAATAGTGCAAATATATCTAATTAAAAATACATTTGCAATGTGAAACGGATTTTTTTTATTGTATTAATTTCCCTAATTGCTTGTGATAATAATTCAAGTCAAAAAATAGATATTGCAAGTATCTCTATAGATGAGTTTTCCGTAATACTAGAGGAAGTACATGTGGCAGAGGCAACATACCAACTGAACAAGATAAGTGATTTAAAAAGTGCGGAAAAAGATCTTTTACAAGCTTACGCTAGAATCTTTAAAGAGAATAATACTACCAAATCTGAGTTTAAAAGAAATTTAAAATACTATTCTAAAAATTTAGAGGAGTTAGATAAAGTTTACGAAAAAATTTTAGAAAGTCTAAAAGAAATCCAATCAAATCTTTAGTCAATTTTTTCAGAAAACCAATTACAGTATTTACGAATACTATCTTTAATAGGAGTAAACTTATACCCCAAAATTTTGTCTATTTTTTTCGTTGAATAGTAAGATTTGTTCATAGCAGAATTTGCAGACTCCCTTGTGATTAATTCTTTTTTTCCAGTTAGAAAAGAAATAATATATTCGGCCCTCCAAGCAATTTCTTTTAAAAACGGAGTTACTTTAATAGTTGCTCTTTTTTTTCCAAATCCATCTGCAATCCAATCAAATACATCTCTATATTTCAGGTTTTCTCCGTTTATAATAAAACGTTCATTTTTTATATCAGAATGAAGTAATAAAATTGCGCAATTTGCCACATCTACTACATCTACATATCCTGTACTTCCACTAGTATAAAATTTTAATCCGTGATATATTTTCTGAAAAATTTGAGAACTTCCTTTTGTCCAATCTCCAGGACCTAAAATAAAAGAAGGGTTGGAGATTACTACATCTAACCCCTCTTGTGACGCGCGCCAAACTTCTTGTTCGGAATAATATTTAGATAAAGAGTAGTTACTTTCCTTGTGATTAATTTTAAAATAGCATTCTTCATCTATAATCTTTTGTTCACAAGTATTTCTACCTAATGCTGCAATCGAACTAATATAGGACACTTTTTTCATTCCCAATGAAATAGCAAGATTCATGACATTTTTAGTTCCTTCTATATTTATTTTGTTCATCTGTTCAGCATCTTCTTTATGAAATGATACCATAGCTGCAGCATGAATAACTTTATTACAATCTTTCATAGCTTCTTCTAAAGATGGGATATCGTTCACATCTCCATTTTCCCAAATGATGGAATTAAAAAGATGGTCTGCTTCATAGTAGTTAAACACATTTTTACAAATATCTAGTGAGCTATTTTTTCTTTTTAGGGCCTTAAATGGAATCTTTTGCTGAGATAATTTAAGTAATATATGCGATCCAACAAGTCCTGTTCCTCCAGTAATAAATATCATATTGCAAAGATAGGAGAATACAGATTAGTTGAGTGATATTGGAGTGTAGATTTAAAAAATTGTCTATTTTTGAAAAAAATAAAACATATGAATTTTGTAGAAGAATTAAAATGGAGGGGGATGATACATGATATCATGCCAGGGACGGAAGATCAATTTCAGAAGGAAATGACTTCTGCCTACATTGGTTTTGATCCCACTTCAGATTCTCTACATATCGGTAGTTTAGTGCAAATCATGATATTAGTTCATTTACAAATATGTGGACACAAACCTATTGCACTTGTTGGTGGAGCAACAGGAATGGTTGGGGATCCTTCTGGTAAAAGTGAGGAGAGAAACTTGTTGGATGAAAAAACACTAAATCATAATTTAAGTTGTGTTCAAAATCAATTGGAGAGATTTTTGGATTTTGACTGTGGAGAAAACTCTGCAGAGGTAGTAAATAATTACGATTGGTTTAAGGAATTTAATTTTTTGGATTTTATCCGTGATATTGGGAAACATGTGTCGGTAAATTACATGATGGCAAAAGATTCTGTGAAAAGTAGATTGGAAACCGGAATGAGTTTTACTGAATTCTCTTACCAATTAGTTCAAGGATATGACTTTTACTGGCTTTGGAAAAACAAAAATTGTAAAGTACAATTAGGAGGTTCTGACCAGTGGGGAAATATTGTTACTGGAACGGAATTAGTTAGAAGAAAAGGAGGGGGAAAAGCATTTGCTGTAACAACTCCACTGATTAAAAAGGCAGATGGCGGTAAATTTGGGAAAACTGAAAGTGGTAATGTATGGTTGGATAAAACAAAAACATCTCCTTACAAATTCTACCAATTTTGGTTAAACTCCACTGATGAAGATTCTAAAAAATACATTAAGATTTTCACTCTTTTATCTCAAACAGAAATAGAAAATTTAATGGACGAACATGATAAAAATCCTCATTTACGGATTTTACAAAAAGCAATTGCAGACGAAGTGACTACAAGAGTGCATAGCAAGGAAGACTTGCAAATGGCTATAAAAGCATCAAATATTTTATTCGGTAAATCAACTACTGAAGATTTAAAAAGTTTAGATGAAGAAACATTTCTTTCTGTTTTTGAAGGAGTCCCACAATTTGAGATGAAAAAGCAAGATTTAGAACTAGGAATTTTGGATGTTGTTGCAGAAAAAACCAAAATATTTGGATCAAAAGGTGAGGCGAGGCGAATGATTAAAAGTAATGCGGTTAGTATAAATAAAGATAAAATTACTGAAGATGTTCAATTATCTGAAAATGACTTATTGAACGGAAAATATATTTTAGCACAAAAGGGTAAAAAGAATTATTTTTTAATTATTATTTCCTAACTTGTTTTAAAGCCTTTGCTAATTCATGGTGTTTTTGGCTTCCGAACAAAATGTTTGTTCCATTTTTCAAGAAAATTTTCACACCTTTATTCCCACATATATTATAAGCCTTGCCTTTAAATCCATACCTAATTCCCCATCCTCCATATTCTGCTAATGGTTTGTATTGCAAAGGTTCTATTTTTTCTATTTCTTCAGTTTTTATAGTGTGAGATTTTAAGTGAAATGGAAAAAATTGGTAGTGCAATCCTTTTTCATTTACCTTTATCCTCAACTGAAAAAAATAAAATAAGAGTGGTAGTGCTACTCCTATTAAGACGTGATTGTAATTTATTTCTTTCTCATCAAAAGGACCAAATGCCATTATTGGGAATGAGAGTAATATTACCCATAACCACCATTGTGTAAATCTTTGATTTTCTTCAAATATATGTTTCATTGTTTAATTATAATTTGCGACGTAATTTTCAAAGAAGTGAGGAATAGTTTCAATTCCTTTTAAGTAATTAAAAATTCCATAATGTTCATTTGGGGAATGAATAGCGTCTGAATCCAAACCAAAACCAAGTAAAATAGATTTTACACCTAATTCTTTTTCAAATAAAGCGACAATAGGGATAGACCCTCCACTTTTCACAGGAACAGGTTTTTTTCCATAAGTAGTTTCCATAGCCTTACTCGCTGCGACATACGCAGGGATATCAGTTGGAGAGACATAAGGTTCTCCTCCATGATGAGGGCTAACTTGAACTTTTACTGACTTTGGAGCTATACTTTTAAAATAGTCAGAGAATAAGTTTGTGATTTCTTCATCTGATTGATTAGGAACTAATCTCATAGAAATTTTAGCATAGGCTTTTGATGCAATTACTGTTTTTGCTCCTTCACCAGTATATCCTCCCCAAATTCCGTTTACATCCAATGTTGGACGTATTCCTGTACGTTCCATAGTAGAATAACCTTCTTCTCCATGTATATCTGATAATTCTAAAGCGGCTTTGTACTTGTCTAATGAAAAAGGAGATCTAGCAATATCTCTCCTCTCTTCATTTGAAAGTTCCACAACATTGTCGTAAAAACCAGGAATTGTAATATGATTGTTCTCGTCTTTCATTTTCGCAATCATCTTACATAAAATATTGATAGGATTCGCAACAGCACCACCGTATAATCCTGAATGTAAATCACGATTGGGACCCGTAACTTCTACCTCAATATAACTCAATCCTCTTAATCCTGTTGTAATTGATGGTGTGTCATTTGCAATAATTCCAGTGTCTGAAATTAAGATAGCATCACAATTTAATCTTTCTTTATTTGATTGCACAAAAACCCCTAGATTCTCAGAACCAACTTCTTCTTCACCTTCAATCATGAACTTGATATTACAAGGCAAAGTATTAGTTCTCATCATCAACTCAAACGCCTTTATATGCATGTAGAACTGACCTTTGTCATCACAAGCTCCTCTAGCAAATATTGCTCCTTCAGGATGAATATTAGTCTTTTTAATTACTGGTTCAAAAGGTCCGCTTGTCCATAATTCTAAAGGATCAGCAGGTTGTACATCATAATGCCCGTATACCAAAACAGTTGGTAAATCTGGGTTTATAATTTTTTCTGCATAAACAATTGGATATCCTGCTGTTTTACAAATTTCAATATTGTCAGCGCCAGCATCTTGCATGGATTTTGCTACTGCTTCTGCACAATTTAATACATCTGTTTTGTAATCTGGGTCAGCAGAAATTGAAGGTATTTTCAATAACTCAATCAATTCATGAATAAATCTATCCTTGTTTTCGTGTATGTAATTATTTATATGTTCCATTTTTTATTTTATTAGGATTTTACCAGTCATTTCTTTTGGGATTTCTAATCCTAATATTTCTAGGATTGTAGGAGCAATATCTCCCAACTTTCCATCTTCTATTGTGTCTCTTCCAGTGTTAAGAGCGAAACAAGGCACCATATTTGTGCTGTGGGCAGTGTTTGGAGTTCCATCAGGATTTATGGCGAAATCTGCATTTCCATGGTCCGCAATAATGATAAAAGCATAGTCATTTTTTAGTCCTGCTTCCACCACTTTTTGCGTGCAATTATCTACTGTTTCTACTGCTTTTTTAATTGCATTATAATCTCCCGTGTGTCCCACCATATCAGGATTAGCAAAGTTCAAACACACAAAATCCGTTTCTCCTTTTCCTAATTCTGTAACAATAGTTGAAGTTACTTTTGGAGCACTCATCTCTGGTTGTAAATTATAAGTAGCTACGTTAGGAGATTTTACCATCAATCTTTTTTCTCCCACAAATTCTGCTTCTCTACCTCCTGAAAAGAAGAAAGTGACATGTGGATATTTTTCTGTTTCTGCAATTCGGATTTGGGTTTTATTATTATTTTCTAGTACTTCACCCAAAGTATTTTTAATATTTTCTTTATCGTAAATGACATTTATATTTTTGTAAGTTTCATCATAATTGGTCATGGTAGTATAATGCAGGTTTAAAGTATTCATTCCAAACTCGGGCATATTAGTTTGTGTTAAAACAGTAGTGATTTCTCTACATCTATCTGTTCTGAAATTGAAGCAAATTACCGCATCTCCCTCTTTTATTGTTGTAATTGGATTGTTATTCTTATTCACTGAAACAATAGGTTTGATGAATTCATCTGTTATTCCATTGTCGTAAGAATTCTGAATACTTTCAGAAAGGTTTCGAGTAGCTTCACCTTTGCCTTTGGTTAGTAAATTATAAGCAAGTTGTATTCTTTCCCATCTTTTGTCTCTATCCATTGCAAAATATCTACCACAAACAGAAGCAATTTTTGCATCAAATAAATTTTGTTCCAACTGTTCAATAAACCCTTTACCACTTTTAGGATCACAATCTCTACCATCAGTAAAAGCATGCACAAATACATTCTTAATTCCTTCCTTTTGTGCTAATTCACATAATTTATATAAATGATTTTGATGAGAATGAATTCCTCCATCAGAAACCAAACCAATTAAATGAAGTGCTTGATTGTTTTCTTTTACGTAAGTAAATGTTTTTTTCAAATTCTCTTTTTCTGAAATAGAATTGTCCTTACAAGATAAATTTATTTTAACTAAATTTTGATAAACAATTCTACCAGCACCTATATTCACATGGCCAACCTCTGAATTCCCCATTTGCCCTTGTGGTAACCCAACATGTTCTCCAAAAGTTTTCAGTTCACAATTTGGATATTTTGAATAAAGAGAATTTATAAAAGGTGTATTCGCATGATGAATAGCGTCTGATTTAGTTTTGTCTCCATGCCCCCAACCATCTAAAATAATAAGTGCTGTTTTTTTACCTTTCATACTTATCAGCAAAGATAAGGTTTAGTAAATAATTTAATGTATAAATAAATCAAAAGGTGGAAGAGATTAGAGGCCATACTAATATTATGAAAGTCAATGCAATTAAAACTCCTAAATTAATAGCGATTAAAGATTTTTTATAATTTATTTTAAAAATATAAGAGGCAATAGTTGCAATATAAGCTCCTGTAAATGGTAATGGAATCATTACAAAGATCATTAGCCCAATAGAGCCATATTTTTGAACTACTGGTCCTGTTTTTCTTCTAGCTCGTAAAGACAAATAAATTGCAGCCTTTCTGTACCATCTATGCTTCAAAAAGTGATTGTTGAAAAACTCAATTGCCTTATAAAAAAGTGGAAACACTAATAGGTTTGCTGACAATCCAATTATAAAAACCCAACTAGGAAGAAGTCCTTGCTCAATACCATATGGAATCCCTACACGAGCCTCACCAAAAGGAGAAAAGCTAATTAAGAAAGTAAATAAAATGTCTTGAATCATTGTTGAGATTTAAGATGGCGAATGTAATAAAAAAAACAGATTAACTATCTTTAATTCAACAGATTATTGTTAGTGAAATATTATTTATTTATTTCTTTAAAGAAACTGGATCTCATTCTGATATGTATTGGGTTGTTTTTTTCTAATCTTTCAGGATGAAATTGAACTGCAATCATAAAGGGATGGATGTTTTTATTCATTACTACCGCTTCTGGCAGTCCATCAAAGGATCGAGCAATGACCCTTAAATGTTTAGGTATTTTTTTTAATCCTTGGTGATGCCAAGAGTTGACCATTATAGTATCTGTATCTATTGGAAAAATTAATGTAGAACTATCACACAAAACTATCTCGTGATTGACCTCCCCCTTGTTTCTGTGGATAACTTTGGTTCCAATTTCTGTTGGTAAATCTCCATATAATGTTCCTCCGCTTACTACATTCATCATTTGCATGCCTCTACAAACACCAATTAGAGGTATTTTGTTTTCAAAAGCAAAATCAAATAATTTACGTTCCAAGGTATCTCTTTTATAATTTATAGGTCCACAAACTTTTATGTTGTTTGTGTCGTTGTATTCTAAGGGATTTATATCTTCTCCTCCAGTTAAGATGATTCCATCTGTTAATTGTAATATGGAATCAGTATTTCTAATTGTATATGCGTCTAAGATGATTATGTTTTCATTTTGCATCCATTCTACATATTTTTCAGATGCTTTGGAGAGGACAATTATCTTTTTTTCTTGGTATTGGCAAGAAAGTAGAACAAGTGAGAATAAAAAGAGTATTATTTTATGCATTATTTCTTTTTTCCTAGGTAAAAATAAAAAAATAAAATTATAACAATAGCTGCAATTAGTAAATAAGTTATTCGAATCATGTTTAACGGTTTTTGGTCATTATTTTACAATTTTAGACATTTTTTGTTGAATTTAAGTTGTTTTAGTGCATTTTAATGCTTTTTTAGGATATTTGTATTATTGAAAAATAATTTTTGAATATTATAAAAAACAATAATTTACAAAAAAATACACTATTTTAAACTAAAAACAACATTTTTTGCATTATTTCGTCAGTATTCCACACTTTTTCTATATTTTTTGTTTTCATTACTTCTTCCATTAATTTCTCTTGTTTCATGCCAATTTTCCATGCTTCAGCATACGAAATATTGCTAAAACTTACCATAGAATATAGAGGTGTCCATTTTTTCGGATAAAGATTAGAGAATTTTTTTTCTATTTTCTTTTGAATCAAAAACATTGGATCTGCAGTTTTATCTCTCATTACAATAAAGTTATGCATTGAAAGATCTTGAAGACCATCCCCATTTGGTTTTCTTATTTCTGAAAATATTTTGAAACATTTATTAATATCTTCATTGTTTTTTTCTAACAATTCATCAAGAATTCTGCAATCCTCAAATCCACAATTCATCCCTTGTCCATAAAATGGAACAGTTGCATGTGCGGAATCTCCTATAAGTAATGTTGAGTCCTTGACATGCCATGGATAAGTTCTAATAATTCCTAAATTAGATGTAGGGTTAGTTTGCCACTGTTCGTAGAGATTAGGAACTATTTCAAAGAAATCAGGAAATAAACTTTTGAAATAATTTTCAACTTCTTTTTTGTTATTTAATCCTTCAAAAGAGTTTTTTCCTTTTTTTGGAGCGAATAAAGTACACGTAAAACTACCATCTAAATTAGCAAGTGCCATTAGCATGAATTCACCTCTAGGCCAAATATGTAATGCGTTTTTTTCCATCAAGTAACATCCATTCTTGCCAGCTGGAATAAGCAATTCCTTATAGTCATGGTCTATTTCATTATACTCATAGTGATGATTATATTTATCAACCATTTGCTTTCTTACATTCGAAAAGGCCCCATCAGCACCAATGATAAAATCCGAATTAATACTTTTTCTTTTTTTAGTTAATGTATTTTCAAATTTTATTTGATTTTTATTAAAATCTACATCAATACACTTTTCATTAAAATTAAGATTAGCACCATTTTTTTCAGCTAAATCCATCATTAGGAGGTTCATTAATACTCTAGAAACTGAATATATACATTGTCCTTCATTTCCATATGGTTGATTAGTTAAGTTACCTTTTTCGTCATGCATAACTCTTTTATACACCGGTATTGCAATTTTTTTAACTTCAGATTCTACGCCTGCTTTTTTTAATGCAGTCCATCCTCTATTAGATAATGCTAGATTAATAGATTTTCCAGCAGTAATAATTTCGGATCTTAAATCTTTCCTTCTTTCAAATACATTAACGATATAACCTCTTCTTGTCATGTATAATGAACATAATGACCCTACAAGGCCGGCTCCAACTATAGTTATCTCTTTTTTCATTAAAGAATATCTTTTAGTATTGAATAAAATTTATAAACATCTATATAGCTATTGTATAATGGTACAGGAGCAACACGAATAACATCTGGTTCTCTCCAATCAGCAATTACTCCNTTTTCTGTAANNTCNTCAAATAAAGTNTTATTTCCATTTTTNANTCTGATNGANAGTTGANANCCTCTTTCTTNAGGTGTAATAATTTCTATTCTATTNGTTTCAATTGAATCNAAAAGAAACAATAAGTAATTTGTAAGTTTTTTTGATTTTTGAACTAATNTATCCATTCCCACCTCATCAAAAATAGAAAGTGAAGCNCGAATTGCTGCNAAGGACAAAATAGGAGGGTTAGATAGTTGCCATCCTTCAGCAGATTCNATTGGATTAAATTCATCTGGCATTTTAAANCTTTCTTCTTTNTTGTGTCCCCACCAACCTGCAAATCTAGGTAAATTACTTTGGTGGTGCTTTTCATGAACAAAAGCAGCTCCTANNGANCCAGGNCCAGAATTCAAGTATTTATANGANCACCAAACNGCAAAATCTACTCCCCANTTATGGAGTTCTAGTNTGANATTTCCNGCTGCNTGTGCCAAATCAAAACCAACCTTTATTCCTTTNTNTTGAGATATTTTAGTTATATTCTTAANATCAAAAACNTGTCCNGTATAATAATTAACTCCNCCNAGCATAATTAACGCAATGGAATCTCCTTCNTTNTCTATTATTTCTTCAATATCTTCTGTTCTTATGNANNCTTCTCCNTCTCTTGGAGTAAGTTTAATTAAGGANTTTTCNACATTAAANCCATGATNTTTTATTTGAGATTCNACANNATAAATNTCAGAAGGAAATGCATCNCCTTCAATAATAATTTTAAANNTTTTTTGNGTTGGTCTATAGAAAGAAACCATCATTAAATGAAGGTTTACAGTAAGGGTNTTCATNGCTACNACCTCTGTATTTTTNGCNCCCACTATTTTAGCATAACTTTCNGTTAGAAATTCATGATAAGGCATCCATGGATTNTGNGCATGNAAATGNCCTTCTACTCCAAAATTNGCCCAATCATCTAACTCCTGAATNAAGTATTTTTTCGTTCGTTTAGGCTGTAANCCTAAAGAATTACCACACATATAAATATGTTNCTCNCCACTTTTTTGTAATGGANTGTGAAACTCNGNTCGATATTNCTTNAANTCATCTTTTGNATCTAATTCTAATGCAAATTCAATTGTATTTTTATATCTCATTNATCTTATATAAAATAGGTCTGCTTGGTGCTGCATCTGAAACAAATGCAGGTATTTGTAGATTTAATAAATATTTTCCGTCATNTATTATATTTGGNNCAAATATCATTTCAGTAATGGTTTTATTTTGGGTATTTGGATTCANCTCTTTNCNTTTNGTTTGCCAAAAAATATTATGANNAGAAAGGTGTCCATCATCAAATAAGCGATCTACTGAAGGAGTATCTACTAANAANTGTTNNACTCCTAAACTAACCAAATATTCCATTGCTTCTATACTGAAAAATGANGGGGATNCTTTCATATAATNTCTANTTTTNTTTNTCTCTAAATTTGGAAGAGTGCGAATTACTAGAGCTTTTAGAAAATATGTATTAGCTTNTTCTAAACTTTTTTTTAAAGAAGATTNTGTAATAACCAANTCATCATNATTTANTTCTGGAGTGTAATTTTCTNATGTNTTCTCTGGAGTAACTGNNATNAAAGTAGANGGAANCAACTCCTCATTCAAAGACGNTAAAATTGANATTCTTTCATTTGTAATATGTCCAANACATTCAGTGTGGGTNCCATTACAATGTGGAGTTAATNTGTATGTTTCAAAGTTACANGGCCCNCCTCTACGAGTATCTCCAATAAATTGTGTGTCCTNATACGNTTTTGATGAAGCAATATCNACTCCATATGTNTTCGGCTGNAANCCATTAAAAANTAAAGGTATTGAGATNTCATATTTTTCTGAGAAATCAACAGAATATTCACTAGAACCTATTTCAAATTTNCCTTTCATTGAGTAATATTTTCTTTTTTCAATCCTAACCATTCTAAAACATTTTTACACCATATGTCTTTTCCCTNCTGATTNGTNACTATTCCTGTTTCTATAGCATAATCTAAAACTCTTCCTGGATATGAGGTTCCTACACCTTCAATTTCACCCAATGGATAAGGNTCGTCTAATCCCATTATTATTTGACTAACTCCAACGCGCTTCTTTAATAATTCTAAAGTATGTGCATCATGNACTAATGTGTCGAAGTATAGATTTTTGTGTCCTAATGTTTTTCTAGGATCATGTAATTTNTCAAAAATATCTGGTCGACCATCAAATCCTTGAATTCTTCTTCCATAATTAGCTATTCCTANCATTCCNCCATGTGCAAAGCTCGTTCNTAAATTTGGATATNTATTTGGNAAATCTCTAAGNGCAAAAANATGCAATGTGTCAGCACATTGAGCCATCATCCAAANTAAATGAAATCTCCAGTATTGGTTTTTTAAAGCAATCATTTTCTCTCCATCGTANGGATGAATTTGNAAGGCTAATCCNTATTTATCAGCTAATTCAAAAATAGGGTCAACNTCTTCTTCAGCNACAGATNACCATTCACTATTTGCATTTAAAAAATGAGTTGGTAGACACAGTAATTTTAGACCGAATTCGTTTACACATCTGTCAATTTCTTTNAGAGCGTGATCTATATATAATGGNTGAACTACAAATCCACAGGTAAATTTCCTTGGAAAATTACTTTGAATAGAGGCGTTGAAATCATTTTGAAAACGTATTGCGTCAGCACAATCTTGTTCTTCCCAACCATTACAATATAACTGTGAAAGACATAACATAACAGCATGGTCGATATTATGTTGTTCCATCCATTCTATTTTCTCTTGAATAAAAAAACCTGTACCACTAATTGGTCTAGACCAATCTCCTTGCCTCATAAACTTCTTATCTTTATCAACCGAAAAAAGTTTCTTTTCTTTCATGAAATTTGGAATCTGAGCAGGTTCAGGTAGTATATGTCCGTGTGCATTTATTCGCATAATACAATTTTACTCATCTGTATATTTTTTATCAACCTCCATAATTTCCCCTGTTTGAGGACAAGTTCTTAGTTTTTCATTGGAATAAAATCTTTTAAATACAGGTATAAAATCTTTTTCTACATTTGTTAAGTGAAAATATTCCTCGTATAACAGCTCATTTGCGGTGTCAGAAAACCACATTAAACCATCCTTGTGTTGCTCATTTCTTTTTCTTTCAATTACTAATCCTATTGACCCTTCTGATCTAACTGGTGAATGTGGTATTTTTGGAGGTAAAAGAAACATCTCTCCTTCTTTAATTTCATATTGAACTAACTTCCCTTCTTGTTGAGTTTTTACAATTATATCTCCTTCTATCTGATAGAATAATTCTTCTGTCTCATTGTAATGATAATCTTTTCTTGCGTTAGGGCCAGCCACTATCATAACAATGTAATCTTCTGATTCTACATATAAATTTTTATTTCCTACAGGAGGTTTTAGTAAATGTCTATTCTCATCAATCCATTTGTGTAAGTTAAAAGGTTTTTTTATTTCCATTTTTTTTTTTTAAATAGTTGCTATTACTTTTAATTCTATTGCTATAGGTGTAGGTAAACTTTTTATTTCAATAGTGGTTCTGCATGGTTGATTATCTTTAAAATAATCTGCATAAATTTTATTATAGGTTTTGAAATCATCTTTCATATTGGTAAGGAAAACCTGAATATCAACAATATTATCCCAAGAAGAACCTGCGTCTTCTAAGATGAAACGAATATTCTGGAATACAGAATGACATTGAGTTGCAATATCATAACTTTCAATCTCTCCAAGTTCATTCAATATTACTCCGGGAATATGTGTTTCTCCTGCTTTTCTAGGCCCCACTCCAGATAAATATAAGAAATTACCTATTTTTCTAGCATGAGGATATAAACCTACTGCCCCAGGAGCTCTATCTGAATTAAATTTTTCTCCATTCATTTATTTTATTCTTTTATACATATAATAATGTGGTCCTATGTCTGAAATATCAAACAAATCTCCTTTCGCTTCGAATCCGACATATTGATAAAAAGGAAAAGCAATAAGACGAGCATTGCACCATATTAAATCACAATTTCTATTTTTTAAAATATTAAATGCTTCTGTCATTATTTTCATTCCATATCCATTACGGGAATAATTTATGTCAGTAGCCATTCCTCTCAATCGATATGCGTTTTTAGCATGTGCTTTATCTGTATTCTGAGGATAGAACGTAGCGCAGCTTACAATCTGATTTTCTACAAAAACTCCTAAATGAAATGTGTCTTTCTCATCATCTCTTTTGTAGGAAGTACTAGAAAACTCTTTTCCTTTTCGTAGCATTTTATGTCGTAAAGGACGAATATCCTCCGCTTCTACAAGTTGAATATGTGAATTTGTTTGAATTTGCATTTCTAAATTTTAACACATACATTTTTAGGTTCTGTAAAAAAATGTAAGGATTTAAAACCTCCTTCTCTACCTAACCCTGAGTTCTTCATCCCTCCAAATGGAATTCTTAAATCTCTCAATAGCCAAGTGTTAATCCATACCACTCCAGAGTCAATTTCTGCAGCAACTCTATGTGCTCTACTTACATTTTCTGTAAAGATAGAGGCGGATAATCCATATTTAGTAGAATTAGCCATTTCAATTACTTCCTCCTCGGTTTTAAAAGGAATAATACTCACCACAGGTCCAAATATTTCTTCTTGATTTACTTCACATTCAGAAGAAAGTCCTTCAATAATTGTAGGTTGAACATAATATCCTTCTTTTAGATCTCCTTCTAAGACTGCTCGTTCTCCACCTAAAAGTATTTTACCACCTAGTTGTTTCGCTAATTCTATTTTACTCAAAATCTTTTCCATATGTTCTTTAGAAACNACCGCTCCCAAATTAGNGTTTACATNTTTCGGGTCCCCAACTTTTAATTTAGCAGCTTTTTNTANAAGTGCATCTCTAAACTTTTCGTAAATTTCTTCTTGTACAAATAATCGGGANCCACATAAACATATTTGTCCCTGATTAGTAAATGCAGCNCGAGAGGCAAAACTTACCGCTTTNTCAAAATCTGCATCTGNAAATACAATATTTGGATTTTTACCACCTANCTCTAAAGANANTTTCTTAAACATNGGAGCTGTAACAGTTGCAATGNGNTTTCCGGTAACTGTACCNCCAGTAAAGGAAACNATNGGAGTNTCNGGNTGNGTNGTNANNGGNTCTCCNGTTCTNCTNCCNAANCCATGAACNATATTTAANACTCCTTTNGGTANTCCTGCNTCTATNCATATTTTACTAAANAAATAAGCAGTCATAGGAGTAATTTCNGANGGTTTTGCAACTACAGTATTTCCTGNAGCAAGTGCAGGNGCAATTTTCCAAGTAAGCAAATACAAAGGTAANTTCCANGGAGAAATACAAGCTGCTACTCCAACTGGTTGACGNAAAGTATAGTTGATNGCAGTTCCGTCCATTTCGTGCATTTNTGAACTATCGTGTAAGATNGCNCCTGCAAAAAATCGGATGTTGGCAGGTGCTCTTGGNATATCTACATGNGCAGCTAAANTTTCTGGNTTTCCATTATCNTTACTTTCNGCTTTNATCANTTCATCNGAATANTTTTCAATNGTNTCNGCNANTNTCANTANNATGTCNGANCNTTNTTGCTTTGGNGTTNTNCTCCAAGTTTTAAAAGCTTCTTTTGCAGATGCTACAGCTATATCAATATCTTCTTTCCNAGAATCCGGAATTAAGGAATAAACNTCACCATTAGAAGGGTTGAAATTGTCTAAATACTTGCCATTTATTGGTGATACCAACTNTCCATNAATATAGTTTAAAATTTTCTCCACTTTATAAACTTTTAGTTCTTCCTCCATCTACAGGNACATTAATTCCATTTATNTAAGAAGCTGCAGGAGNACATAAAAATNCCACTGCNTTTGCTACTTCATTTGCTGTTCCAAATCTTGCGGCAGGAACNNNTGATTTCATTNCATTTGNAATTTCTTCTTCNGATTNCCCTTGNACTTCTGCTTTCNTTGNAATNAGACTTTTTAGCCTGTTCGTATTTGTAAATCCTGGNAGNACATTATTTACGGTAATACCATANGCTCCTAGCTCTATAGATAAAGTTTTGGNCCAATTCGCAACTGCAGCTCTAATGGTNTTAGATACTCCNAAACCAGGNATNGGAGCTTTTACAGAAGTNGAAATAATATTTACAATTCTTCCATATCCTTCNGCNTTCATANNTTCTACAACTTTTTGNACTAAAATCTGATTGTTTACNAAATGCATTCTAAAGGCATTTTCAAAAGAATCNGTATTTGCNTCAGTAATCGGACCTCCTGCAGGTCCTCCAGTATTGTTTACTAAAATATGATAANTNCCTTNTAATAAATTTACTTCTTCTTTTAGTNTTTTAGANTCCGAAAAATCAATACAAANAAAGGAATGTACTTGTCCTTGAGATTTGTCTAATTNGTTTAAAACATTTAATAATTTACTTTCATTTCTTGCAATTAGNGTAATATTTGCTCCCAATTTTGCTAATTCTATNGCAGAAGCCTCTCCAATTCCNTGNGTACTTCCACANACAATTGCATTTTTATTTTTTAAGTCTAAGTTCATTATTTTGTATAATTAAATCCTAAAGTATCTTTTATGTTTTGAGGNAGTTCTGGTAAGTAGGAACGAGAAATCATAAGAGTNGAAATATTTGCCAGATCCGTAAATAGTTTGTGTTTNTCTACNGTTTCNTTNAGATATCCNTGTCCCGAACTTCCTCCAGTTCCAATTTTTTGTCCTAGCATTTTCTCAACCATCTGAACATGTCTAAAACGCCANGTTGANATTTTATGATCCAGCTCTACTAAGCTTCTTAAAAATTGATAAGGCAAATGTAATATTGGTTCATCTCTATATAAATTTATCAGCAGTGAGGACATNGTNGCCTTGTATGAAAGNGAAGTTTCTCCTTCTTCCATTGCTTTATTATGTTCTGTCTCAGAGAGTACTCTTTCAAAATACTTTTTATTTTCCTCNATCATNCGAATTCNAATCTCTNTATCACTATCNGTTAAATTTGCCNCTTTAATTCCTGTAATCTCTTTANCTAACATCTGATTTACAGNCTGCTCATATTTTGNAGTAAAATCAAATCCATCCATATNCAAAAATGGAATNCGTTCTAACCATTTTTCTACTAAAGTAAATAAGGATTGATTTTCTTCTAAATNNAAAATNTCTTCTTTCTTNTCTCCTTCAAATTGGGAGTGATAAGGACATCCTCCAAATTGATGTCTTTTCTTAATTTTTAAGCCCAATGTAACCTCTAACTTNCGGAATTGATGGGATTGAAACCCAGANGCAGGNGAAAGGTAATGACGAAAATCTAGGAAGTCTAAAGAAGTCATAGTCTCCAAAATATCTAGTTGCCCTACTAAGGTNGTCATTATTTTATTTACCCTATCCATTCTTCCGACAATTANTCCCATTGAAGATTCGTCTACNTTNTCTTCTTTAAAAAGATTCATTATNGATTTTACTTCATGTAANATTTGCTTGAACCACAATTCGTAAGTTTGATGGATAATAATAAANAACATTTCCTCATGTGCNTCGCCTCCTTTTTCTTTACTTACAGGGNGTTGAGCNTCTAGTATTTTATCTAAATCTAAGTAATTNATATAATGTANGGATGAAATTTTTTCTGACATCAAATTAAAATATTATAAAGTTGTAAAAGTAAGCAATCTGAATTTAAATGAAAAGAGAAATCATTAAAAAGAGATAGAAGAAAATACTTAAAGATTCTATCCAAAATGAGAAATAGAAATCATCTTTATTTTCGTCAGATTTAATAATTAAAACACTAGAAAAACAGCAACAAAGAATTATTGCGATCAATATATTAACACTCAAATTATAATACAGATGTTGATAAAAAGAAATAATTTTCAAAGCAATTAATGAAAGAATTGCAATAAGTCTGGAAAAAAAAGTACCTAATAAAACGGGGATTGTTTTTATATTATTCTTGTCGTATTTTACATCTCGAATATCAAATGGTATTGTTATTGCAAACACAAATAAAAATCTAGAAAAAAGTTGTAAAATAGTATTTGAATTTAACGGAAGGTTATTTTCTGAAATTAGCAATCCCATACTACTAATGGTCCAGATAGATGAAATAATAAATATTTTTAAGAAAGGAATTTTTCTTAAACCAAAAGGGTATAAAACAGAGATAATTCCTGTAGTTAATATAAGAATTTGTGTGTTTGGTTTAAACTGAAAAAAGAAAAATAAACTAATAAAACCAGAGAAGGTAATTAAAGAATAAATAAAAGCAAGATTATTCAATAACCATTCTTTTCTTTTATGAGCAATCCCATTTTTTATTCGAACTATTCGTTGAAAATTATATGTAAAAATTGTTGCGAAAAACACAAAAACATTAATATAACCATTCTTACTTTCTAAAAGAATTTGAGAGCTTAATGCTAGAACAATAATACAGGTAGCAACAAAAATATTTGAATTGATTAAATGATTAAAAATACTTTTTACTCCATTCATGTTTCAAAAGTATGATTTTTTATTAACAATTGACTTTATTAGAATTTCAATGCTTAATTTTGCACTATTAAAAATTTAATTTATTAATATGAATAATTTCTCTGAAAGGCATAATGGAATAGTAAAAGAGGATCTAAAGAAAATGTTGACTGATATTGGAGTACAATCTCTTGAAGAATTAATAGAACAAACTATACCTTCCTCTATTAGGTTAGAAAATGAGTTAGATTTACCAAAAGCC
This sequence comes from Flavobacteriales bacterium, assembly GCA_002697625.1. Classification (GTDB taxonomy): domain Bacteria; phylum Bacteroidota; class Bacteroidia; order Flavobacteriales; family BACL11. The sequence goes on along the minus strand of NZWX01000034.1, from coordinate 281 downwards.
TTAAGCGAAAGCCGTTTTTTGGAACACATGTATTCACTTGCTAAAAAGAATAAAAATTATAGATCTTATATAGGGATGGGTTATTTTAACACTATTCTACCTCCTGTCATTCAAAGAAATATATTAGAAAATCCAAGTTGGTATACCGCTTATACGCCTTATCAGGCGGAGATAGCCCAGGGGAGATTAGAAGCCCTGTTAAATTTTCAGACAATGGTTTGCGATTTGACTGGAATGGAAATATCAAATTCCTCATTATTAGATGAAGGTACAGCAGCTGC
>NZWX01000033.1 GCA_002697625.1 Flavobacteriales bacterium | reverse complement strand
GTTTGCAGGAGCAACAAAAGAATTGTCTGTAAATATAGTTGTAGAGCCATTTTGGGTATAAGTAAAACCTGCCCAACAACCTATATTACCCTGTGAGTAACAATTAATAGTTAAAAAAATATAAAGTGTATGTAAAAGTATTTTTTTCATTTTATTAAACATTTAGTACTTACACACATAATTTCTCTGTTAAAAAATTGTATTATGAAATTAATAAAAATAGAGAAATTAAGGTGTGTAAATAATCTAATTCAAAATAATTTTCTTATTAATTACTCCATTATTTGTAGTAATCTCTAAGAAGTAAACTCCTTTTGTATAAGTAGATAAATCAACCTGTTTAGTGTATTGACCAATAAACTTATTCAAGTTCTCAGTGTAAACAACTTCTCCAATTACATTGATGACTCTAACTTCAAGATCTTGAACATCCTCTGATGTGAAAGACACATTGAAGATATCTCTTGATGGGTTAGGATAAACATCTAAGTGATTGATTGCTGTTCCACCTTCAACTCTAATTGAAGTAGGTTGTATCCAAGTAATAGGACCATCCCATACTGGTGATCTGTAAGGACCTCCATTTGGATTACAGAATGTTCTCCATATTGCTCTATAAGTCTGTCCTGGTGTTAAACCATTCTTAGTCTTACATAATAACGGAGACATTACTCCCATTCCTCCAATGTTACCCCATGAACCTCCAGAATCAACTCTGTACTTCAATCTAACAAATGAATAAGGAGTAATTTCTTCCCAACAAAACTCTGTAGAAATTGAACTTTTTGGAGTTGCTATCACATTAGTAACATTATCACAAACTTGCAAAGTAGTAAAGGTACCTCCAGAATGCCAATCGTTAATAGTTCCATCTTGATACCAAATCTTGAAGTCATACTCATACTGAGTAGAAGGAGTTAAATTAATAACTCGTTTCGTCGTATTCAAACATGGAGTACTGTTACCTAATGGAGCACCCATTGTTTTTGTCAACCAAGAACTAGATCCTACTTCTCTATAACGGAACCTTATTTGATCTACATCACAAGTAGATGAATTCATATCATCCCAATTAAACCAAGCTCTATCGTGGATAACATCAGTAATGTTTATACCTGTAACAGACCCACAAGTTACAGGATAAGAGCAAGATCCGTCATCACAATTTGCTGTAGCATCATAATTAGATGCTAATGTATCTGTACAACCCCAAGTAGAATTAAATTGGTAAGATAAATATTCGTTTGGACATCCATTATTATGAATAATATCTACTGAGTAAAAATTATTTCCTAAACCAGAAGCAATTGGACCTGTAAAAGACAGAGTATTTGTTTGTGAACCATATGGTGGTAAGTAAACTTGTTCAGTCCAATTATATAAAGTATTGTGAGGAATGGATCCTAAAGTTGCGATAACTTCTAAAATACCATTATTATTATTAGGGCAACCAGGTGTGATTACACTAATAGCGTAAGTTGGACAATAAATACATGAACCATCGTCTGTATTAGCCCATGAACTGTAGTTTGATGCTGTTGGATCTGTACATCCATATTGAAAAGGAACACATGAACCATCATCTAAATTAGCTTGTGGATTATAATTAAACATTGAAGGGTCTGTACAACCTAAAATATTAGGAGGAGCCGATAATGTTGAAATTGTAACTATACCACTAACACTTTGATTACAAGAAAACGAACCATATACACCCAGATTCCAATGATATGTAATATTTAATGTAACTGTGTAATTGCCAATAGCACTGTAAGTATGTACAGGGTCGTGCTGATTAGAAGAATTTCCGTCACCAAAATCCCAGGAGCTTGAACTAAACATTTGACTTGTATTTACAAATGCTACAGTACCACCATTAGTAGTATATGTAGCTGAAGCTCCATAATAACATCCTTGTGAGTAAGAATGAACTGAAATAAAAATAGATAATAGTAATACTGTAAATAATTGGATCTGTTTCATAAGAGTTAGTTTTTAGTTTATGTTTTAATTTCTTTGCAAAGAAGAGTTAAAATTACAAGAAAATATAATCAAAAAAACAGATTACTTATCTGACCAATTTTGTTAATAATAGTAAGATAAACAATATTACATCATTGCATTACTTCATTATGCTTTATATTTCTTATATAACCAAAATTAGTATATTTGCATAAAATAAAACAAAATGAATATTTTATTAAAGACAATAGAGTCTCTAAACAAGGAAGAAATAAGATATTACAAAATTTTTTCTAACAGAACCCATAATGAAAAAAACAGAAAAGATGCAATTCTATTTGAGTCGATTAAAAACAATCTTAATGATTATAATGAGAAGGAAATTGCAGCAAAAATGTACGGAAATAAAAAAAATAATTTTTATCAATTAAAAAATAATTTGCTTCATGGAATAAATAAAAGTATCGTATCTCAACATACAAATAAAGAAGACGATACGTCTCTTTACAATATCATCTTGCTTTCTAGGATCTATAAAAGAAAAGGAGATGTTGATCTTTCGTATCATTATTTAAAGAAAGCAGAGAAACAGGCAAATAAAATTGAATCATTTGAGATCCTCTCAATTATATACTCTGAGATTCTTAAGTTGTCATATGAACTTATTTCTATTGATATAGAAAAATATATAAATAGAAAGATTGAGAATAAAAAGAAATTAGATTTATCTCAAGAAATAGATATTACTCTATATTCTGTAATGTATAGCATAAAAACAACTCAGAATTTTTCTAATGACACTGAGGTTAATTCCAAAGCGTTAAACAAAATTATTAATTCTATTACCTCACAAAAGCAGATCTCAAAAAGTCCTAAATTTAGAATTAAGTTATTTGAAGCTATAAGCAGAACGTTCTTACAAAAGAATGATTTTGTTTCCCTAGAAAAATACCTCAAATCAACATATAAAGACTTTATAAAAGATAAAATTTTCAACAAAACAAATCATGAACAGAAACTTATGATGCTGACTTATCTGACAAATTCTTTATATAAAAATGGAAAAATGAAGGAGTCTCTTTTAATTGCTGAGAAACTTAATAATTCAATGAGTGAATTTGATTCATTTTTAAAAAATCGATTCTTATTTTATTATTATAACGCCTTAGTAATTAACTATTCAAAACTAGATCAAGAGAAAGCATTACAGGTATTAAATAAAGCAAAAAGAAACAAAGTCATTCAGTCATTACCAACATTTGGATCATTTATCTATCTTAATATGGGGCTAATTTATTATAATCAAAAGAAATACAAAACATCAATCAAGCATTTTTCTAGACTAATCTTACAAAAAGACTTTATAAATCTCTCTCTTGAATTTCAATTAAAAATTCTTATCTCAGAAATTATCATTAGATATGAACTCAACCAAACAGATTTAGTAGAAGAAAAAATAAAGATTATAAAAAGAACATATAAAGAAACAATAAATAATAACATAAGAGAGAAAGATATTATAGAAATTATTAATAAACTTATCTATTGTGATAATCTTAGCGTAAATAAAGATCTAGTAAGTAAAATTAAGAGGCTAATAGAGCAGACATCATCAAAAAAAGCTCAAAATATAGATGTAATTAATTATAATGATTGGTTACTTAAACAAATTAGTTGAGAATAAAAAGTTTCTGTTAATTTATATCAGAAATATTAAATTGAAGGATTATCTTAAATAAAGTCACTTAGTTAAGATTATTCTTCTTACAATGCGTTGACTGTTAATAATAGCTTCAACAAAATATGTTCCGGAATTTAAATTGCTAAAATGAAGATAGAAAGGTTCATGGTGGACGGTTTTATCAATATATATCAGGCGACCTAAATGATCAGTAATAGCAATATTTGACATTGGAAGACCTAATTTATTAGATATCGTGAAATAATTTTTGATAGGATTTGGATAAATCATCAACTTATTGACTGATATTTCTAGTTCACCTACAGTAGAAACGCTATCTATTATATGGATATTAGTGGTACTGGTATCTCCAGTTCCTGCTCCAATTAACGCTGGCCATATAACAATAATATTATCTCCTAGTACGTACGACTGATAAGTTACCAATTCCGTTATAGTTACAGAAATACTATCTCCAACATTTAGAGATCCAACAGTATTATAACTATCACCTATTGACATGGCAGATATTGGATTCCCAATAATATCAAAAGTTTCACATAACATTAAAATAGAATCATTTATAGTTGAATTTCCTTGATTAACTAACCAAAATTCAAAATGAATAGAATCTCCAATATGTAATGTATCCTCATGTTGCACCCCACTAGAACCAAATGATAAATTAGATTGAGCAATTAAAGACTCAGACCCCATAAAAAGGATTAGAGATAATACAAGAATTATTATTCTATTGTTCATTTTTTAATTATTAGACAACAAATATATAGGTAAAAATAGAATAACACATGTATTATATTATAATTATTAACTATCCAAAATACAATTATATTACATAATATTATGATTATCAATATATTATAATGTTTATAAAATATTAAATATTATTAGTTCAAAATAATATAAAAAGAAAAAGTAGGGGTAGCAGGATTACAACCTACACTCATTTCACTAGATTACAGCAAGCTTTTAAATTAAAAATTGCTCCGCTTTTTGCACCGCTAATCAATCTACTAATACAAACTTAAAAAATTAATTGGAATTTTTGATTAGAAAAAACTTTTAAAAATAATTTTATTTATACAATTTGAGACAATCATTAAAATCAATCATCCACCACAATCAACATTATTTATAATTCTCAATTTTTTTATATATTTGTGAAAAAGAAATTTATGGCTAGAAAAAAAAGAAGAAAAAAGTCCGGAATAGTTTATTTTGCTGAAAATAGCAGAATTAAAAATATGGTAAAAATTGGACTAACTGTTGACTCTGCTGTTAAAAGATTAGAGAGTGCTAATAAGAGAAACGAATTTATGCCTGGAAGATGGAAAATTAATATCAAAGTCAAAACAAATAACGTAGAAAGAACTGAGGAGTTAGCTCATAAATTATTTGAAAAGTACCATGACAAAGAAAGTATTTCAAATGAAATGTTTTTTATACCAGAAGATCTAACAGTTAAGAAAATGGCAGATATTGTTAGAAGTAAAGATGCTCAATACAAGGATTTTAAAGAGAAAGAAAAAGAAAGAAAAAGAAAAATAGAGGAAGAAAAGCGAAAATTAAAAGAACTTGAAGAATCAAGTAAAGAGGATCTGTTTAATTTTGATTAATATTTTTTTACATAATTAGTCTAAAAAGTTCGAAATAAGAACTAGAAGACAACCTAATACTTTTTTATTACAAACTTAAATTATGAATGAAAACGGAAAATTAATAACAGAAAAGGATATCCCTGTCGGAAAAGAGCCTATTGATGTGATAGTTGATGGACATGAAGCAACTATAGAAATTTACGAATGTACTTGGAGTGACAGATTACGAATTAATTTCAAAAATCCACATCCTAGATGGGAGAATGAGTTTCAAACTAAATATTTCCAGTTTGAAAAAGATGGAGAATTGAGTTGGGGGCAGGATGGTGAAGTAATGAAAATTGTCGCTTGTTAAAAAATTATTTGGAATTTCTGATAAGAAAAAACTTTTAAAAATAAATCAATCCGCTGTATTACCAACTCCTGAATATATAAAGTGACCCTCGCAATATAGCAAGGAACGACCAATGTCATAAGATTCTTGCTCATATCCAGAATCAGTTAGCAACTCTTTTATATATATCTCACTTTCTTCTTTTTCTAAAATAGTTTCTTCTTCACCTATTATTTTTTTTAGACCTTCCCAATCACCATATTTAACATGACCAATTTCTTTCCAAGATTCACCAGTGTTGAATCCTCGATTATTTATAAGATCTTCTCTAGATATCTCAAATATAACTATTCCTCCTTTAAAGGCGTCCGAATTTCTTGATTGATAGATTCCTTGCGCTAGATCACCAGCTATATCCCCTAGGATATCTCCGTATATAGCATGTATGTTTTTATCTTCTATTATTTCTTCTATGGTCTGTTTTGTTACCATTTATTATCTTTTTGATATACAAACTTACAGAAAATTTATGAAAATTATAAGAAGAAAAAAGTCGGGGTAGCAGGATTACAACCTACACTCTATTTACATGATTACAGCAAGATTTCAAACTAAAAATTGCTCCGCTTTTTGCACCGCTAATCAATCTACTAATACAAACTTAAAAAATTAATTGGATTTTCTGATTAGAAAATACTTTTAAAAATAATTTAGTCAATAATTATTTTCTTTTCTACTGTTCCGTCATTGTAGATTTCTATAAAAGGCTTGTTCTTTTCAGGATTTATATCTCTACCCAATATATCAACTACTTTCTTTAATTCTCTGTTTGAATTTATAGGAATATTGAATGTTGATGTTGCATTTCCATTAGCATCTGTTTTTATTAGAAATACATTAGGATCCCCGTTTGCTAACGTTCTTGTTTCTCCACATATTATATAACCCCCATCAACCGTCTGTTGTACATCCCTGCCCCTATCGTCGTTTGTTCCTCCAAATGTTTTAGTCCATTGTTCTATCCCATTTCCATCAGTCTTTATTAAATATACATCTTTATCGCCACTTCCATAAGATTCAGTAGTTCCAGTAATAATATATCCTCCATCATAAGTTTGTTGAACTGATAGTCCGTAATCATGAGTTATACCTCCAAAAGTTTGACGCCATTGTTCTAAACCATTAGCATCTGTTTTAACTAAAAACACATCTCCATACATATACCCAGCGTACATATCAAGGTCAGCGCTGCTTCCACATATTATATAACCTCCATCAACTGTCTGTTGTACAGATTCACCATTAGAAATGAAAAAATAATCATTACCATAAAACATGGTATCAGCAAACAGATAATTCCATTGTTCTATTCCATTTCCATTTGTTTTTATAAGATAAGTAAACTCATTATTAATATTTGATAGTGAATCAAAGACTTGATGAGTACCCACAACAATAAAACCTCCGTCTATTGTTTGTTGAACGGATTCACCGTAGTCATGTCTTATACCTCCAAAAGTTTGACTCCATTGTTCTAAACCATTAGCATCAATTTTTATTAGATATACATCATTTCGATTAAATAGGGGGTTGCTTAAATCTGTTATTGTACCACATACTATGTATCCACTATCTGTAGTTTGTTGAACTGAATAGCCTCTTTCTCCATTTGTTCCAGGATAAACTTTAGTCCAAAGGGTATCACCGGAACCATCAGTTTTCATTAGATAAAGATTATAATCAGAGTTCTGATTAACATCATTCGTATATCCACATACTATATATCCACCATCTGTGGTTTCTTCAACTGAAAAAAATTTTTCATCATGAAAAGCATATGATTTAGTCCAAAGGCTATCGCCATTACCATCAGTTTTGATTAAATATGAGTGACTATCATGAGTACTACATACTATATATCCCCCATCAACTGTTTGTTGAACTGAATAGCCTTTTCCAGGAAATTCAGTAATAATTTTCTCCCATCCTTGTCCAATACCCATCAAAGGCACACAAATTAATATTATTAATAGTTTTTTCATAAAGCAAAGAAAAGAAAAAAAAGGAAGTATTATGCTAGGCATAAAAAAGAAAAAAAAGTCGGGGTAGCAGGATTACAACCTAACACCTTTTTACATGATTACAGCAAGCTTTCAAACTAAAAATTGCTCCGCCTTTTGCACCGCTAATCAATCTACTAAAACAAACTTAAAAAATTAATTGAATTTCTTGATTAGAAATTACTTTTAAAAATAATTTATTCAAAAATTATCTTCTTTTCTACTGTTCCGTCATTGTAGATATAAAAGAGTAGAATATTAGAAACTGGAGTTGTTTTTCTTCCAAGTTTATCAATAATATTAATTAATTTACGACTATTAGTTCTAGAGTTCAACAATTTTGATGATAAGACTTGATTAACTAAAACACATGTATTAATAGAATCTAATTGAGAATAAACTAAATCTCCTTTATTAAAATAACAACTCAATTTTCCAGGTCCATTTACATTAGGGGTGCCACCTGGAGCGTTTATTAAACTTAATGAGCCTATTCCTTCAATCCATACAGCTGATTCATTAATATTTACAGATAATGATGACAAATAAAACACTTCATAATTCAAACCATTTTGTAGCTCTAATACCTCTAATGAATCTACATGATAATATCCTGGATTAGTAACAAATGGACTAATAGGATTAGAAATATTAATTGAATCTCCTATTTCCAAATTAAAATCATATAACAGTACTTCTTTTCTAATATTATTGTATACAAACGACATATATACTTTTTGATTTTGAATGTCCTCTCTTAACCAAAAAGTTTTTGAAATAAAATGATATCCATTTAATATAGAATAATTATATCCATTATGTATAGTATCACCATCAATATAATAAACATCTGTTATACATCCATTATTACAAGATGTTATTTGCCACTCAACATCATGTTTGAGCATCTCATTATATGTTTGTTGCCCCAACCCAATAAAAGGAATACATAGTAATAGTAGTAATAGTTTTCTCATACGACAAACTTACAGAAAATTTATGGGACAATATAAAGAGAAAAAAGTCGGGGTAGCAGGATTCGAACCTGCGACCTCCTGCTCCCAAAGCAGGCGCGATAACCGGGCTACGCTATACCCCGAAAAATTTTCAATGCAAAAGTAAAAAACTTTTACAAATAGTAATAAAAGAGTATTTAAAAAACAACTCTTTATTTACTTGCGGAGAGGAAGGGATTCGAACCCCCGGTACCCGTAAAGGTACAACTCCTTAGCAGGGAGCCCCAATCGACCACTCTGGCACCTCTCCAATTAATACTTCTATAGTAAAGGAACTATTTTTTCGGATTGCAAATGTATTACAATCTAAATTACTCACAAATATATTTTAGTTTTATTTTTTTTTAATATTTATAACTTTAGTTAGAGTTCAAATATTATATTTGCGTTTAAAGAAAATTTAAATGATTAAGAAAATATTAGTTTTATTTTTAGGTTTATTTTTATTTGATTCATGCATACATGAAAGAGGGGATGATAATTATGTGATTCAACATATTTCAGCCTGGCCAGATGGTCTTCATCCATTTAATTCTAATTCATCAATTAGAAGTTTTGTTTTTCAGTATACTCAAAAGACTTTAATAAAATTAGATCATGAATCATTAGAATATATTCCATTTTTAGTTGAAAGCATGCCTGAAATTTCTGAAGATGGTTTGCGGTATACGTATATAATTAAGGATGGAATTAAATGGGATGATGGAACACCATTTACAGCAAAAGATGTTGATTTTAGTGTTAAAACAATGCTTTGTCCTTTAACTAATAATACTCAAATTAGATCGAATTATTCAACTGTTATAAAATCAATTGAATTAAATGAAGAAAATCCTTTAAAATTTACCATGGTTGCTCACAAAAAACATGTAAGTAATAAGACTATTTTTTCTGAGTTATACATACAGCAGAAATCATTAATGGACCCTGAAGACATTTTAGGAATTATCTCTTATGAAAATATTTTTGATGAAAAATTTGATGAGAAATATGTTACTGATTCTTTATCAGAATATTTTATAAACTATAATAGTGATGACAACTCTTTTGTACCTGAAAAATTAGTCGGTTTAGGTCCATATCAAGTAACTACAATGGAAACAGACGAATATATTATACTTTCAAGAAAAACAAATTGGTGGGGAAACAATGATTCTTCCGTTTATAATAAAAATTATCCTGAAAAAATAATTTTTAAAATTATCAAAGAAGATGCTGCTGTATATCTATCATTAAAAAGCAATAAAATTGATGTTTCTACTAGTATTGGAACCAAATCATTTCAGAAACTTAGAGAAAGAGAATATTTTAATGAGAATTATGAATCAGACTATGTTGATAGATATGTTTATAATTATTTGGGACTAAACTGTAAACCAGATGGTATTGAACATAAAAAATTCTTTGTTGATAAAAATGTTAGAAGAGCGATAGCATATACAGTTCCAGTTGATCAAATTATTGAAGTGATTCTTGATGGAAAAGCAATTAGACAAGCTGCTCAAATTTCACGATTAAAAAAGACTTATAATCACACTCTGGATATCATACCGCTAGATATTGAGATGGCTACAAAATTATTAGATGAAGCTGGATGGATTGATACAGATGGTGACAATATTAGAGATAAAGTTGTTGATGGAGAAAAGTTGCAAATGTCTTTTAATTTAAGTTATATGAGCAGTCCAATTACAAAAGAAATAGTCCTTATGATGAAGGAGAGTATGTATAAAGCTGGAATAGACGCTAATCCTAATCCAATGGATTTCACACTTTTCTATAAAAACGCACAAGAACATAAATTTGACGCTATGCTAGGAGGTTGGGGTGGTTCCGCATCATATTCAAACCCAATGCAGTTATGGCACACATCTTCTTGGGTCTCTAAAGGGTCAAATTTTTGTGGTTTTGGAGATGCAGAGTCTGATGATTTAATAGAAGAAGCGAACACATCATTAGATTATGCAAAACATAAAGAAGCACTATGGAAATTACAAGCAAAAATCTATGAAGAACAACCTTATGTCTTTTTGTTTTCATCTAAAAGTAAGATTGCTATTAGTAAGAGATTTGACAACAGAAATATGTATACAGAACGTCCTGGTGTAATTCTAAATAACTTAAAAGTAAATAATGAAAATTTAGTTCCGACAACGGGAGAATAATAAAATTATGTTACAATATACCTTAAAAAGACTACTAGCGTTTATACCCATGATTATTGCAATCTCACTAATTGCATTNATTATTAGTATAAATGCTCCTGGAGACCCNGTCGAATCACTAACTAAGGCAGCAGGTTCAGAAGGNGGAGCAGAAAAACAGTCGGGAACAGCAAAAAAAGATAAACAAAAACTAAGAAAGAAACTAGGACTAGACTTACCATTNTTTTATTTTAGTGTTTCAGANATGGCATCTTGCGACACTCTACATAAAGTNCAAGATAGAGATCAGAGGGGAAATTTGGAAAAATTAATACATNAATATGGAAATTGGNTNTCNNTAGATAATTATTACAAGTCNTTATTANANCTACAAAAGAAACAACAAAGTATTGATATAGAATTAATATGTAAACAAGATACAACATTGGATAAAAACAANGTAAATGAGGAATTAAACCAAATNGGATTTAATATTGTNGGGTTATTAGAAGAAAATAGAGAAGAACTTGTACAAGACAAGTACAATAATCTTGATCNACTAATTTTATCAGAAACATATTTTCCTGAATTAATCTCCCCATATGAAATGGTTATTCANNNAAAANANAAATTATCNGNAGANNAGANNANATGGAAAACATATATTCCTTCTGTAAATTGGTACGGAATAAATTCTCAATATCANTGGTGGGTATTTGGAGANTTATTTCATAATGAAAAAACAGAGAGAAAAGGAATTATTAGAGGTGATTTTGGTGTTTCTTATAAAGATTCTCAACCCATTAAGGANAAAATATGGGACAAAGTAGGTATNTCATTTACTCTCTCCCTTTTATCTATTTTAATTGCATATTTAATTAGTCTACCTATTGGTATTTACTCTGCTTATAAAAAAGATTCTAAAGCTGATAAAGGAATTTCATTAGTTCTATTTATGTTGTATTCCTTACCATCCTTTTTTGTTGGAACANTTTTATTATTATTTTTTGCAAACCCTGACACACTTTTGTGGTTNCCAGAATCAGGTATTAAAGATCCAATTACTTTTNATTCNNATTGGAGTNTTTTTAACTGGNAAAGAATANAACATCAGCTNCCATATTTAGTTTTACCATTAGTTACATACACATATGGTTCNTTTGCATTCTTGAGNAGAATTATGAGGGTGGGAATGATTGAAATTGTNTCACAAGATTACATTNGAACTGCAAGAGCTAAAGGNCTTTCAGAAAGAAAAGTAATNTTAAAACATGCNCTTAGAAANTCNTTATTACCTATTATCACTGTTTTTGCAGCAATCTTCCCAATGTGTGTTGGAGGATCTATTATTATAGAAATGATATTCTCTATTCCNGGNATGGGGNTAGANATGTTAAATGCAATTTACAATTATGATTATCCAATGATTATCTCTTTCTTCACACTAATTGGNTTCCTAACCATGATTGGNTATTTAGTNGCTGATTTACTGTATGCTGTNGNGGACCCAAGAATTTCTTACAAATAANACTATGATAATAAATAAAGAAAATAAAACTGATATTATTAAAGCAACAATTTNAACTTTAATATATTCACTATTTTTTAGNACTATCTATATTGAAGAGAAATCTGTAATTTATATATTAATTTATAGTATANTATCTGTAAGTCTTTCTGTACTTATCGCATCAAATATTAAGAGTAAAAAAGAAGTTTATTTTAAATCTTCACTNATAAAGAATATAATTCTTGGATTTATATTAGGTTGGATTATGTGGCCAGGATTTGGNGAGTTAGTTGGTCCTATNATTGGTTTCTNTCTAGCATCAAAGAAAAAANCAGAANGAAAATAATTTCTCTTTTCAGAAATACGCATGGAATCAATTCAGAAAAAATAAAATTGCATTATGTAGTTTNTATATATTAGGAGTTCTGATTCTGATTGCAAGATTTGCCCCATTAATTGCAAATAACCAGCCATTATATGCTGTATACAAAGGAGTAACAATGTATCCGGCTTTTGAAGATNAAAATACAACGGTTGAAATCAAGGACCCTAAAACAGGAGAAATAGAAAAATTACAATTTGATATTACAGATTGGAGAAAATTAGATTTAGAAAGNGTTATTTTTACNCCTATTCCATACTCTCCTGACTTTCTTGATAAAGAAAATAATGATTATGNATCTCCTAGAGGTAAACAAGAGTTNACAAATCATAANGGAGAGTTAATAGATTCTCCAACTAAGTTTCGTCATCATTTAGGAACTGATGGTAAAGGAGCTGATTTACTTTCTGGATTAATTCATGGTACTCAAATTGCTTTAAAAGTTGGATTGATTTCNATGGGNATAGCNTCCTTTATNGGNATNATACTTGGAGCTTTTGCTGGNTTTTTTGGAGATAGAGANCTNAAAATGAGNAGAATTAAATATTATATGACTCTANTAGGNTTNTTTTTTGGNTTCTTTTATGGNNTTGGTCAGAGAAAGTATATTATTTCAGAAGGGTTTTCACAAAGTAATNCAGAAGGANTGATACAACTTNCAATTTCTATNNNTNTTATCCTAANTATANNCTTTATTTTTAGATTNNTNAGTAAATTNATTACNAATAAATGGNTNNCTACTGAANTTTACGTACCAATAGATTCAATGGTTTCTAGAGGTATTGAAATACTGAATTCTATACCAAGATTAATATTAATTATTACAGTAACTGCAATAATGGACAGAAGTCTTACCATTATAATGGTAATTATTGGAATCACAGGTTGGACAGGAATTGCAAGATTTACAAGGGCTGAATTCTTAAGAATAAAATCATTAGAATTTGTGCAAGCGTCAAAATCCTTAGGATTCTCAGCTGCAAGAACGATTTTTAAACATGCTCTCCCAAATGCACTAGCGCCAGTGTTTGTAAGCATAGCTTTCGGTATTGCTTCTGCAATATTAATAGAAAGTGGATTGTCCTTCCTAGGAATTGGTGTTCCTGATGATGTTGTAACATGGGGTTCGTTACTAAATCTAGGTAGAGGTAATATAGAAGCGTGGTGGCTTATTATATTCCCTGGAATTGCAATCTTCATTACTATTACCATCTATAATATGATTGCAGAAGCTTCTAGAGATGCTTTAGACCCAAGACTCAAAAGTTAAAATATTTCATATATTTGTCAAAAAACAAATACTATGAAAAAGATTTTACTATTAACAGGACTTAGTTTTGGGATATTTATTTTATCGTACCCTAAACTGACAACAGCTAATTTTAATGGATCTCCTGGTGGAAAGACCAACTCACCATTAGATGGGAGTAATTGTACCATGTGTCATTCTGGAACCGTAAATTCTGGTCAAGGCTCTTTTAACATTTCTTCTGATATACCTTCAACCGGATATGTCCCTGGAGAAACATATACTATTTCCATAGTAGGAGCACACCCTTCTTATACAAAATATGGTTTTGAACTTACTGCTGAAAGTTCAGTAGGTAAAGTTGGAGGATTTACAATTACAAACTCTTCACAAACAAAATTAACAAATAATAACAACTCAGTAACTCATAAGAATACTGGTACGCTAGGTTCTGCAACCAAAACATGGACTGTAAATTGGACAGCTCCTAATGTAGGACAAATGACTGTAGATTTCTACGTAGCTGGGATGGCAGCAAATGGAAATACTACTAATTCAGGGGATGAAGTATATACAACTACGTATTCTGTAGATGAAGAGGTGTCAGTTTCTCTAGATGAATTAGAAAACAATATAAATATTTATATAAATTATAAGGATATTATTATTGAAGGAGATCAATTTCTAGAATCGATTGAAGTATATGACATAATCGGAAAAACAATTTTTAGCTCTAAAAATACTTCACTTCCAACTAAAATTAATAGTTCAGAATTTAAGTCAGGAATATATATTGTAAATTGTACAGAACCAAATGGTAGGACTAAAAATCGAAAAATTAGAGTAAAATAATTTATATATTATAACTGTAGGAAAAGGGTGTTTATATTAATAAAACACTCTTTTTTTATTTGTCTATTTTACTAAATATTAGAATACAATACGTATTTCATTGTAATCCTAAAGAGAATTTATTATTAATAAAGTATAAATATAGTTAAAACCTATTAACTTACTGAGTTTTTGGATTTTATGTATTTTTTTTGTCATTTTGTCAGTGTGTTATTTTAGTGTATTTATTATGATTTTTAGTTTAATTATGTTTTGTATTTTAGCAGTATGAGAATTGATATAATCACAATCTTTCCCGACTATTTTGACGGACCTTTTTCTCACTCAATTATTAAAAGAGCCCAAGAAAATAAATTAGTAGAAATATTTATTCAAGACCTCCGTCCCCACTCTACGAACAAACAAAAAAGTGTAGATGACTATCAATTTGGTGGAGGATCAGGCATGGTGATGAATATTCAACCTATAGATAATTGCATCTCAAAATTAAAATCAGAAAGAAATTATGATGAAATTATCTATTTAACTCCCGACTCCCCCACCCTAACACAAAATACGTGTAACTCACTGTCATCTTCTAAAAACTTAATCTTACTTTGCGGACACTACAAAGGAATTGACCAAAGAGTTAGAGATCATTTAATAACAAAAGAAATTTCAATTGGAGACTATGTACTGACTGGAGGAGAATTAGCCGCAGCTGTATTAACAGATACAATTGTACGATTAATACCTGGCGTATTATCTGACGAAACCTCAGCTTTATCAGACTCTTTTCAAGACAACCTACTTTCTCACCCAATATATACCAGACCTTCAGAATATAAAG
The DNA here is from genome assembly GCA_002697625.1 of Flavobacteriales bacterium. Classification (GTDB taxonomy): domain Bacteria; phylum Bacteroidota; class Bacteroidia; order Flavobacteriales; family BACL11. Next base: position 25,833 of record NZWX01000033.1, on the reverse strand, counting down.
GATGGAAAGTCCCTGAAGTATTGTTGTCTGGAAACTCCAAATTAATTGACAAATGGAGAGAAGAAAAATCCATAGAACTAACTAAGAATATCCGCCCTGATCTCCTAAAGTAAAGTTTTTATTTTTCTATTTTAATTTTAGTTAGAATTATTAAAAATAATTAGTAATATTGCAAACCATTTTGAAAAACAAAAATTAAGAAGCAAATGAACTTAACACAACAAATTTCTCAAGAAATAAACAGAGTAAAGGAAGTCCCAAATTTCGCAGCTGGAGATACTTTAACTGTATATTATAAAATTAGAGAAGGTAATAAGGAAAGAATTCAGTTTTTTAAAGGAGTAGTGATACAAAGAAAAGGGACTGGATCTACCGAAACTTTCACTATCAGAAAAATGTCTTCTGGTATAGGAGTAGAAAGAATTTTCCCAGTCCACTCTCCATTAATTGATAAAATCGAACTAAATAAGAAAGGTAAAGTTAGAAGAGCTCGAATCTTCTATTTAAGAAAATTAACTGGTAAATCTGCAAGAATTAAAGAGAAAAAATAATCTCTTTTATTATACCACACATGCAAAAATCCCATCCGAAAGTTTGGGATTTTTTTAATTTACAATTGTACATTCTGTCCTTCTGTTTTTCGCTCTTCCTTTTCTAGTGGAATTATCATAAATTGGTCTATCTTCCCCAAAACCTTTGTAACTCAATCTACTTTCATCAACACCACTTTCTACTAAAAAATTATATACCGACCTAGCTCTATTTGTTGATAAAATTAAGTTGTCTTCTTTATTTCCAACATCATCCGTATGTCCTGATATAAGCAACTTTAAATGACTGTTTTCCTTCAGATAATTTGAAAATTCTGTAAGTATAGATTTGGTAACTTTATTTATATTAAATGAGTCTGTTGCGAAATATATATTATTCAATTCAAAAGTTTTACCACTTTCTAGCTTATTTATCTCCACGTCCATTTTTGCAGGACCAGAAAAACTTTCATCTGTTGAGGAGATATAATGAGAGTTAAAAGCATATCCATCTTTATTAAATGTAATTAGAACATCATCCGAATCTTCCAGAGTTAAGGCACTGACATACTTACCTCCATTTACAGAAATTTTAGTTGTTTCATTTGTAGTAATGTTCTTCAACTCCAAAGAAACACTATCTACCAAAATCCCTTTACTATCTTTTATATCTCCTCTAATAAATAATACTCGTTCTGGTTTCACCTTGTCATATAAATCAAATGAATACAAATCCCAACCACCAACACCATCTAGTTTATTAGAACAAAAATAAGCTGTTTGACCATCTGTGGTTACAAACATTCCTAATTCATCATCTTCTGTATTGATAGGATATCCTAAATTATGTGGTTTCTTCCATTTATTATCATCTCCCAATTTTGAAATAAAGATGTCATACCCACCTAAAGAAGGAAATTGCTGAGAAGCAAAATACATTGTTTCCCCATCAACATGAAAAAAGGGAGATTTTTCATTTAAAGTAGAATTTATAGTTTCTCCCATATTCTGAGGTACTCCCCAGTAACCAAATTCATCTTTTTTAACAATATATAAATCTATACCTCCAAAACCTCCTCTCCTATCAGATGCAAATACCAAAGTAGTACCATCTGAAGAAATGGAAGGTTGAGATTCCCAACTTTTAGGATTGTTTATAGATTTCATTGGCTTTAAATCAGACCATTCTCCATCTTTATCCTTTTCCACATAATATATATCACAATTGTTATAGGATGTATAAAACTGACTGCAAATTGTAAAATACAGTATCTTATTATCTATAGTAATTGTAGCTCCTCCTTCATTATTGTTTTGGTTAAAAGGATAAGCCATTTCCTCTCCTTCATTAAAAGCTTCCATACTTCCTTCACTAAAAACAAAATCCTCTGATTTCTTGTCTATAACTCCATATTCATCTCTTAAACCTCTTCTGGTATATAAAGCCAACTCCTGATCAGGAGAAATCAGAGGAAGATACTCATCTGCTTCTGTAGAAACACCCTTCACTATCTCTGGATTATAAGGTACTGTATCTCTCATTATCTGAGCTAAAATTCTTGAATTTTCCAAGGTAATAGCGGCATCTTCCTTAAATCTATTTTTCAATCCAATTTCAGAAGCCTTCTCTATATAATCCACACATAGTTGGTAATCTCTTAACTGAAAATAAATCATACCCATTATATAGTTTGATGTCGAAAATTTTTCAGGACACAAATTCAAACATTTTTTAGCATATTCTCTAGATTTTAACACATCTTCCTTCAACCAATAAATTAAAGCGTACATATCATAAATCTGAGGCGAAACCCCTTCTTTTTCTTCAATACCTTTTAGTACATTCTTTACATCTGAAAAAGAATAATGAGGTAGATTCTGATTTAATTTCTTCATTAATTTAACAGAACGTTTTTTCTGAACAAAACAATCGTTATTATCTTGTGCAGAAAGTCCGAAAACAAATAAGAAAGATAATATAAAAAGTGTTTTCTTCATTAACTCATTAACTCCTGTTCAGTAACTTTTATAAGTTGTCCCTCAGAAGATGCAACAACAGTTGCAACTGTAGCATCACCCGTTACATTTACTACAGTTCTTAACATATCTAATAATCTATCTACTCCAAAAATTAATGCAAGTCCATCAGCAGGAACTCCAATTGCTCCTAATACAATCACTAACATTACCATTCCTGCTCCTGGAACAGCTGCAGCTCCAATAGAAGCTAATGTTGCTGTTAATACTATAGTAAGTTGCTGACCCATATCTAATTCTATTCCGAATGCCTGCGCAATAAATACAGCTGCCACCGCTTGATAAAGGGAAGTACCATCCATATTAATGGTAGCTCCTAATGGCAATACAAAAGAAGAAACCTCTTCAGAAACTCCTATATGTTCTTCACACCTTTCCATAGTTACAGGTAAAGTTGCAGCAGAAGATGATGTAGAGAATGCCAGCATTTGTGCAGGAGAAATTCCTTTGAAAAAATCAAGGTATTTAACTTTAGTAAACAATCTTAAAATTATAGGATATACTAGGAAAATCATAAGTAGTAATCCAACGATTACCGTAGCAGAATATTTTGCTAAAGCAATAAATAATTCTGCAGAAGCTCCAAAATCTACCACTAATCCCGCTAAAAGTGCAAATACTCCATAAGGAGCGGAAATCATTATAAGATCTACAATCTGAAGTATAATATCGTTTATTCCATCAAAAAACCCTTTTACATATGTGGTTTTTTCATCCGGCAACATCACCATAGCTATTCCAAACAGAATTGCAAAAAATATTACCTGAAGCATATTTCTGTTCTTACTAGCGGATTCAAAAATATTTGTTGGAACAATATCAATTAAAAACTGAAGAGGACCCTCTTCCTTCACGTTTTCCGCAGCAGCTATTTTCTTACTAGCTCCCTCTTCTATTTGTTCTGTTTTTGTAACAGATTCTTTATCAAAACCATCCCCTGGTTTTACTGTATTTACAAGTATTAAACCAATAGATACCGCTATTACTGTTGAAGTTAAATAAATAGCAATTGTTTTTCCTCCTATTCTGCTTAATTTAGAAATATTAGAAAGAGAAGCCACTCCTTTTATTAAGGATGCAAAAACTAAAGGAACTGCAATTAATTTAAGTAAATTCACAAATATTTCTCCCCATGGTTTTATCCAATTATCAGTAAAATCTATCAATCCATATTTTGAAGCTATTAAACCATACACAACCCCTAATACCATACCAATAATTATTTTCCAATGTAATGCTAGTTTTTTCATTTTTTTTATTTCTTTTTAAGGAAATTTATTCAATAATTATTCTCTTTTCTACTGTTCCTTCTTCATATAGATAAAAAAGAGGCGTGTTCTTTTGGTAAGGAGTTTCTCTACCTAAAACATCTACAATTTTGATGAGTTTTGTGTTTGCATTATTTATTTCTTCAATATTTGTGAAATTACAACTCATAACACACTGGAGAGAATCATTATATACGCCCATACCAGTTCCTGGATCCAGACATGAACCAGCAATACAATCCCAACTAGGGTTTGGTGGGGTATAGAAAAACCAATCAAATTTCTGTGCACGATAAAGATTTACACCATTGTCATACTCTAATTGAAATACTATTTGATTGTTTGTATCAACTTCAGTTACGACTGAACCTATATTAATCCATTGAAGATTACCAAAATCAATCAGTGTATTGCCATTTGGTAATCTTTGCACTCCTCCTATAGATGGAGTATATAAAGAATCAGGATGAACAAATTGCCAAACTTTTGTTGCTTCCATTAAGTTAGTGTCTAATTCATATTCTACGGCTCTTGATATATTAATTGTACCAGTATATTGAGCACTATGATTACCGTTATCATAAAGAAGATATCTATTATTACCTAAACTTCTTATTGAATGTTGATGTGTGAAAGGATAGTCATTTGTAAAGGTAAAATCAGTTTGAGAACCACCCCATCGCCAAATAACCTCACCTGTTCTTCTATGTATCTTGGTAATTTCATCTAAGTTTCTAGAGGAAACTAGAAAATGTCCATCAAAATCTATATCAATAGCGTTTGCATGTATGAAAGGTAGGCTTGAACTTGTCCATGGACTAAGGTATGTGTTATCTGTCACATGAAAATGATCCCAACTTTTCCATTCAAAAACCACATTATGATTTGGGTCTAATTCTTGAATTATTAAGCCTTCTACAATTGCATTTGGATCCCCTCCTATTACCACAGTGTCCATTGCGTAAGGTTGTTCATCATAAGCAAAAAGAACATAATTTCCATTTGCTAAAGCCAAGAAATCATGATTATCAGCTATATATCCATTTTGGCAGTATACCGAATCTACAACATTCTGTAATGAATCCATAATGAACCATCCTTTTGATTGTCTGTCAAAATAAGAAAGTTTGTTGTTATAATTAACTTTAAAATCCCAGCCCTTCATGCCCCAATTTTGAGAAAACATTTCTATTCCAATTGAATCAATAATTTTTACAGGTTTTTGAGGTGTTCCTCCGCGTTGAAAGAAAAGATTACCATGCCAAGCATCAGGAGTATTTACTGTAATAGTATAGTTTGGTGGTTGACTAAATCCAATCAAAGGAATACATAGTAACATTAGTAATTTTTTCATAATTATAATTTATTTATTTTACTTGTTAAATAAGAATCTATTAAAGTAAGAGCCATCATACTTTCTACAATAGGCACAGCTCTCGGTACTACACATGCATCATGTCTTCCTTTTGCTGAAAAATCAATTTCTTGTCCCTTTGTATTAATACTTTTTTGTATTTTCATTATGGTAGCAACCGGCTTAAATGACACTTCACAATAAATATCATTGCCGTTACTTATACCTCCCTGTATTCCTCCAGAAAAATTAGTCTTAGTAGCACCATCATTATTTACAATAACATCATTCACCTCACTCCCTTTTGAAGAGGAAATATCCAATCCCAAAAATCCGTATTTAAACCCATGAACTGCATTGATAGAAAGCATAGCCTTTCCTATTTCAGCATGCAACTTATCAAAAACAGGTTCTCCCCAACCAACAGGGACACCTTCAGCAAAACAAGTTATTTCTCCTCCAACAGTATCTCCCTGTTTTTTAGTCTTTACAATTTCAGAAATCATGTTCTTTGCAATTTCAGAATCCGGACATCTTACTTTATTATCATCAATTTTAGAAAGATCGATACTCTTATAAGATTTATTTAATCTTACAGAACCTACAGAACTAACAAAGGCCTTTATCTCTACACCAATTTCACTCAAAATCTGCTTAGCAATTGATCCAGCTACCACCCAATTTGCAGTTTCTCTTGCTGAAGACCTACCTCCACCTCTATAATCTCTTAATCCGTATTTTTTCTGATAAGTAAAATCTGCATGTGAGGGACGAAAAACATCTTTTATATGAGAATAATCTTTACTTTTTGCATCCTCAGTTTTCAACACAAACCCTATAGGTGTTCCAGTAGTTTGACCTTCAAAAATTCCAGAAAGAAACTCCACTTTATCACTTTCTTTTCTTTGGGTAGTAATTTGAGATTGCCCCGGCTTTCTTCTATCTAATTGTATTTGAATAGAATTTATATCAATTTTTATTCCAGGCGGACATCCATCAATAATTCCTCCCATAAATTCTCCATGGGACTCCCCAAAAGTAGTTAATCTGAAAATTTTCCCGAAAGTATTTCCCATAATGCAAATATAAGAATAAAGATTAACCTAAATTTTGTAATTTTGTCGAAATGAAAACAGTAATTAAAAACATATCAGAATTAATTCAGACTGAAACAAATCCAAAAAAGTGGATAGCTGGTAAAGAGATGTCCAAAATCAGTACCATAAAGGAAGCATTCTTAGAATATGAGGATGGAATTATAACTGCATTTGGAAGTATGGGACAATGGAAAGGAATTGAAGACTGGAATAATACTGATATTATTGACGCTGAAGGAGGGATGGTTTTTCCTACTTATTGCGATTCTCATACCCACTTGGTTTTTGCTGCTAGTAGAGAAGAAGAATTTGTAGATAGAATAAATGGACTGTCTTATGAAGAGATTGCAAAAAGAGGAGGTGGTATCTTAAATTCAGCAGAAAAACTACAAAAATCAACAGAAGAAGAGTTGTATGAAAGTGCTCTTAATAGATTAAATAATCTAATAAAACTAGGAACTGGAGCCATAGAAATAAAAAGTGGATATGGACTTACTCTAGAATCAGAACTAAAAATGCTTCGTGTGATTAGAAGACTAGAAAAAAATACGGAAGTATCCATAAAATCCACTTTCTTAGGAGCTCATGCACTACCTAAAGAATACAAGAATAACAAAGACGGATACATGGATTTGGTAATAAATGAAATGTTACCAAAAGTTGCATCAGAAGGTCTGGCTGATTATGTAGATATATTCTGTGAAAAAGGATATTTTACTATAGAGGACACCAAAAGATTATTAGATTCGGCACAAAAATATGGGATACAAGGAAAAACACATGTGAATCAATTCAATTCTATGGGAGGTGTACAAGCGTCTATTGAGTTAGGAGCTCTTTCTGTAGATCATTTAGAAGAGATGAAAGATTATGATTTTGAAGCTTTAAAAAATTCTGATTGTATGCCTACTATATTACCATCTTGTTCCTTTTTTCTTGGAATACCATACGGCCCTGCAAATAAGATGATAGAAAAAGGGCTTCCTGTAGCACTTGCATCTGACTACAACCCAGGATCAACACCAAGTGGAAATATGAATTTTATATCATCTTTAGGGTGTATACAGATGAAAATGACACCTGAACAAGTTATAAATGCTACTACTATTAACACTGCATACGCTATGGGATTAGAAAAAGAACTTGGAAGTATTTGTGTAGGAAAGAAAGCAAACATCTTTATTACACAAGATATACCTTCTTATTCATATTTACCATATAGTTTTGGTGAAAATGTAATTAATAAAGTAATATTAAACGGCAAAGTTATAGTATAAAAAAAACGGACTATTTCTAAGTCCGTTTTCTTTATGTTCATTGTTAAATTATATTGTATCTGTATTAAGCAGCTTTAATATCTTTAGCAACAGGTCCTTTTTCTCCTTCACCTACTTCAAAAGTAACTGATTGATTTTCCTCTAATTTTTTGAATCCATCCATTTGGATTTCACCAAAGTGAGCGAAATAATCTGTTCCGTCTTCACCTGTGATGAATCCGTAACCTTTTGTTGAATTGAACCATTTTACTGTACCTTCCATAATTGTTTGTTTTTAAATTTATATTTGTTAATGTTGGGAACAACCCCAATTTTCTTCTGCAAATGTAAGTAAATTTTATTAAATCAGTTTTTTAAGAGAAAAATTCTTTTTTTGATGCCAAAAGTGTATTCTGTAAAAGCATGGCGATTGTCATTGGACCTACCCCACCAGGAACAGGTGTAATATAAGAGCATTTTTCTTTTACATCTTCAAAATTTACATCTCCCAATAACTGCCATCCACTTTTTGTTTTTTCTGATTTTACTCTTGTAATACCTACGTCAATTATACAAACTCCTTCTTTAATCATATCGGAAGTTACAAACTCCGCTTTACCAAGTGCTACAATTAAAATATCAGCTGTTCTAGTAATGTCCTTCAAATTCTGAGTTCTACTATGTGTAAGTGTAACAGTACAATTTCCTGGATCAGAATTTCTAGCCATTAGAACACTCATTGGTGAACCAACAATATGACTTCTACCAATCACTACACAATGTTTACCAGAAGTCTCTACATTATATCTTTTAAGAAGTTCCAATATTCCTGCTGGAGTTGCAGGTAAATACGTAGCAAGATTTAAAGCCATTCTCCCAATGTTAGATGGGTGAAAACCATCTACATCCTTTTTAGGATCAATAGCTTCAGTAACTTTCATTTCGTCAATATGACTAGGAAGCGGTAGTTGAACAATTAATCCATCTATATCCTGATTATTATTGATTTTATCTACTTCAGATAACAATTCCTCTTCTGAAACATTATCTGGTAACCTAACTAGTGTAGATGCAAAACCTACTTTTTCGCAAGCCTTTACCTTTGCATTGATATAAGTTTCACTAGCTCCATCATTGCCTACTAATATAGCAGATAAATGAGGTGTTTTTCCTAAAGAAGAATTTATGGATTTCACCTGATTAGTAATTTCTTCTTTTATATCGTTAGATGTTTTTTTACCGTCTAAAATTATCATATTTATTTTATCTCATTCGAGGCATACCACCACCTTTCATCATTTGCATCATTTTATTTGCTCCTCCTCCTTGCATCACTTTCATCATCTTACCCATTTGTGAAAATTGTTTAATCAGTTGATTTACTTCCTGAACGGAAGTTCCGCTACCTGCAGCAATCCTCTTTTTTCTACTTCCATTTAACACCACAGGATTTTTTCTTTCGTGTGGAGTCATTGAATGTATAATTGATTCGATACCTTTAAAAGCATCATCATCTAAATCCACTCCTTTCATCATTTTTCCCATTCCAGGTATCATACCCATCAAATCCTTCATGTTACCCATCTTCTTAATTTGCTGAATCTGCTTTAAGAAATCATCAAAACCAAAAGTATTTTTTGCAATTTTCTTTTGCATTTTTCGGGCTTCCTCCTCATCAAATTGTTGCTGAGCTCGTTCTACAAGAGAAATAACATCTCCCATACCAAGAATTCTAGATGCCATTCTATCAGGATGGAAGACATCTAAACCATCCATTTTTTCAGAAGTACCTATAAACTTAATAGGTTTATCTACAACTGAACGGATGGTAAGTGCTGCACCACCTCTGGTATCACCATCTAATTTTGTAAGTACTACCCCATCAAAATTTAATCTCTCGTTAAAGGATTTTGCAGTGTTTACTGCATCTTGTCCCGTCATAGAATCTACCACGAACAATATCTCGTTAGGGATAATTGCTAGTTTTACCTCCGCAATTTCAGTCATCATTTGCTCGTCTACGGCCAATCTACCTGCAGTATCTACTATTACTACATTGTGTCCGTTTGCTTTTGCATGTTTTATGGCATTTTTAGCAATTTCAACCGGATTTTTATTTTCTATTTCTGTATATAAATCAACATTTACTTGCTCTGATAGAACACCAATCTGATCGATTGCTGCAGGACGATACACATCACAAGCTACTAGTAACGGTCTTTTATTTTGTTTACTCTTAAGGTGTAGGGCTAGTTTCCCACAAAAAGTAGTTTTACCAGAACCTTGTAATCCTGCTATTAGAATAACAGAAGGATTCCCTTTTAAATCAATTTCGGAATGAGAACTTCCCATAAGTTCGGCAAGTTCATCTTTCATTATTTTAGTAAGAAGTTGACCTGGTTCTACTGTAGTTAATACCTGCTGACCTAAAGCTTTTTGTTTTACATTTTCAGTAAATGATTTTGCAGTTTTAAAATCCACATCTGCCTTTATTAAGGCTTTACGGATCTCCTTCATGGTTTGAGCAACATTTATTTCGGAAATACTTCCTTTACCTTTTAGGGTTTTAAATGCCTTCTCTAATTTTTCTGATAAACTTTCGAACATGTTGATTGATTGTATTAATATCTGCAAAAATAAAAAAATCCACCATTTTGGTAGATTAAAATTTACTCATCTTCTAATCTTCTTTTACGGATTAATCTTCTTGTTAATAACGAAACCGGAACCATAATTAAGAAAAACATTCCTATTAAAGTATAATAACTCTTATAAGATCTTTTGGATAGTTCCACTCCCTTTTCTAGAGAAATAATTTCTGTCTTAGTATATCTTTTAAGATCCCCTACAGACTCTTTTCTCTCCTCCCTATCATAAAACTGAACCATAAGCCTCACATTTTCTCCTTCTATAAAATTATCCAAAACAAACTTTTGAGGGTAGGAAACTTTATCGGATAAATCATGATTCACCCATGATCCATTATATATATTTTGTAAATCCTTCTCAGAAATTTCCGGAACTCCTACAATAGAGTCCGAAATACTAAGCTGAGAAATAACTCTCTTTTCCGGGTTAAAATAATCAACATAAGCATAAAAGGTATTCTTTAATCTATTCTCTGGTCCCATAGACAATACCAAAACACTAATTAAGGCACCAGCAGCAAAAAACTTCAATCTTCTTAACATAATTTAGAATGCGGTAATTATTAAATCTAAATCTTTATACGGAAAGTCAAACATCTTACTTAATGTTTTATTCGTCATCATATTCTTAAATGTATATACACCACTTCTGATCCCTTCATCTCTTTTCATAAGATTTTTAATACCACCTTCCTCTCCCATTTTAATCAAAATTGGAGAGATAACATTACAAATAGCAAAAGAAGAAGTACGAGCAACCCTAGAAGCTATATTTGGAACGCAATAATGAATAACCCCATGTTTAGTAAATACCGGATCCTTATGAGTAGTTACTTCTGAAGTTTCAAAACATCCCCCAGAATCTATACTAACATCTATAATTACCGATCCTTCTTTCATATCCTTTACCATTTCTTCACTAACTACACAAGGAGTTCTTCCATCACCAGATCGTAAAGCTCCCACTACAACATCCGCCCTTCTTAATGCTTTTCTTAAGATTTTTGGCACTATTAAAGAAGTACTTATATTTCTATTAGAAATGTCCTCCAGTCTTTTTAATCTGGACAATGAGGTATCAAAAACCCTAACATTTGCTCCCAAACCTATTGCTGTTTTACAAGCATATTCGCCTACAGTACCCGCTCCAATAATGACAATATCAGTTGGTGAGATTCCTGTTATACCTCCAAGAATCAAACCCTTACCCGTATTTATATTACTTAAATATTCAGAAGCAATCAACAAAGAAGAAGTTCCTGCTATCTCACTCATACTTCTTAATAGTGGAAGCTTATGTGCATCATCTCTAATGTGTTCTATTGCTATGGATGTAACATTTTTATCTAATAAACATTTGAAATATTTCTTCTCTCTTGTGTTTAACTGAATCGCAGAAATAAGTTGATGATCTTTTTTAAGTAGTTTTATTTCTGAATCAGTTGGAGGTTCAATTTTTACAACCACATCCGACTGATATACCTCTTCTTTACTAAAAACTATCTCCGCTCCAGCATTAGCATACTCTTTATCAGAGAAATTAGCTCCTTCCCCTGCATGACTTTCAATAACAATTTTATGACCGTTATGCACTAAAAGAGAAACTGCATCAGGGGTTAATGAGATTCTATTTTCCTGAAAAGAAATTTCCTTAGGTAAACCAATACTCAATCGTTTAAAATCTTGTTTTACTTCTAACATTTCTTCTTTTGTCAGAATACCAAAACTACCGTAAATACTTTCTTTTTTCATAACTAACTTATTTCAATTATTCTTTGATCCTTATTTTTAGTAAGGTCTATTCTCATTATATCTTCAGGAATTATGGATTGAACTTTTTCTGGCCACTCAATAAAACATAAATCTCCGTTATAAAAATAATCCTCATACCCCATATCAAAAGCTTCTTCCTCTTTTTCAATTCTGTAAAAATCAAAATGAAAAACAGATTGATCATCTGATAATATATATTCATTTACAACAGAAAATGTAGGGCTACTAACATTATCCTTTACACCTAATTTTTCACAAATCAACTTTATAAGTGTTGTTTTTCCAACCCCCATCTCTCCATAAAAACAAATAATATTTTTATCTCCTATTTGATTAATTATAGATTGAGAAATCTCATTTAACTCTGAAATGCAATTTACAACAATTTTCATTAATTTCTTTTAGATTTTAAAGTTACTATAGGAATTAACATCTCTTCTAAGGAAATACCTCCATGCTGATATGTGTTTTTGTAGATATTTACAAACTGATTATAGTTGTTTTGATAAACAAAATATAAGTCCTCTTTTGCAAAAATATATTTTGAACTTACATTTTGCTTTGGTAAAAAATAATCTTCTGGTCTTTCTATTTCCAGTACATCACTTTGTTTATAATCAAGATTTCTACCTTGTTTATACCTTAAATTTGAATTTACTTTTCTATCTCCAATTATTTTTGAAGGTTTGTTTACATTTATAGTACCATGATCCGTTGTAATTACAATATTAGCATCTTGTTTTGCTATTTGTTTCATAATATCTCTTAATGGAGAATGATCAAACCAAGAAGCCGTTAAAGATCTATAAGCAGCATCATCATCAGCTAGTTCTTTTATTACTTTCATATCAGTTCTGGCATGAGAAAGCATGTCTACAAAATTATAAACTATAACATTGATGTCATTTACTTTCATATTTGGTATTCTACTTATAACTTTTCTTCCGAAATCAATATTTGTAATTTTAGTATAAGAATATTTTGAAGTTCCTTTTCCTAATCTTTGTAACTGATCTACAAAGAAATCTTCCTCAAACATATTTTTACCTCCTTCATCTTCATCATTCTTCCATTTTTCTGGAAACCTTTTTTCAATCTCAGAAGGCAACAATCCTGCGAAAATTGCATTTCTGGAATATTGAGTAGCTGTAGGTAAAATACTATAATACATCTCATCCTTTACAACTTCAAAATCTTTAATAATAGTAGGTTCTATTATCTTCCACTGATCGTATCTTAAGTTATCAATTACAATCAAGTAGGTAGGTTTTCTCTCTTCCATTAAAGGAATAACCTTTTTTCTAACTATATTATGAGACAACAATGGAGCGTCCTCCCCATGAATCCACTGTTTATAGTTATTTCTTACAAACTTAAAAAATTGAGTGTTCGCTTCCGTTTTTTGCATGGACAAAATACCTTCAACACTTTTATCTCCAGATTTTTCTATCTCAAGCTCCCAAAAAGTTAATTTTTTATATACATCTCTCCATTCGTGTTTATCTAAAGATGAGGATAAGGACATACTTATATTCCTAAATTCTGTCTGATAATCTCGTGTGGTTTTTTCTTCAATTAACCTTGTAGTATCAATATTCTTTTTAATAGAAAGTAATATCTGATTAGGGTTTACTGGTTTTATTAAGTAATCTGATATTTTAGACCCAATCGCCTCCTCCATAATGCTTTCTTCTTCATTCTTAGTTATCATAATAACAGAAAGATTGGGCCTCTTTTGCTTTATCAGATTCAAAGTTTCTAGCCCAGAAAGTCCCGGCATGTTTTCATCTAAAAATACTAAATTAAATGTTTTAGCTTCTAATATTTCTATAGCTTCATTTCCGCTATTTACAGGAGTAATAGAATATCCTTTCTCTTCCAAATAAATAATATGTGGCTTTAGCAATTCTATTTCATCATCTACCCAAAGTATTGATATCATCTTTTGTTAATTTAGTTTTACAAAAATCAAAAAATAATCCGTTATTTGCCCTATAATGACTAAAACAAAAAAGAATAAAATTATAAACGATCCAATTTATGGATTTATTACTCTAGAGAGGGGGATTATTTTCGACTTAATTGAACACCCCTATTTTCAGAGACTAAGAAGAATAACACAATTAGGACTATCCTATTTAGTATACCCTGGAGCCTATCATACAAGATTTCACCATGCTTTAGGATGTATGTTTTTAATGAAAAAGGCTATACAACAGATCAGAAATAAAGGACATGAAATTACAGAAAAAGAAGCAGAAGCCTTAAAAATTGCCATTTTATTACACGATATTGGTCACGGACCATTCTCACATGCTCTAGAAAATAGTATCGTTAATAATATCTCTCATGAACATTTATCTAGCTTGTTTATGAATAAATTAAATGAGGAGTTTAATGGCAAACTTGATTTAGCAATAAAAATATTCAACAATAAACACCCTAAAAAGTTCTTACATCAATTAGTCTCATCTCAACTAGACATGGATAGATTAGACTACTTAAAAAGAGATAGTTTTTTTACAGGTGTAACTGAAGGGAATATTGGGACGGAAAGAATCATAAACATGTTAGATGTTGTGAAGGATAAATTAGTTATTGAAGAAAAAGGAATTTATTCGATAGAAAAATTCTTAATTGCTAGAAGATTGATGTATTGGCAAGTATACCTTCATAAAACAGTTCTATCAGCTGAAAACACCCTTATAAAAATATTAAAAAGAGCTAAAGATCTAATACAAAAAGGAGAACCTCTATCTTCAAGCAAGTCATTAGGATTGTTTTTGAAAAAGAATTACAATTTAAATGACTTCACTAAAAATCAAGAATTATTGGAAGTTTTTTCAAACCTAGATGATCACGACATTTATTCTTGTATAAAAGACTGGCAGTGTCATTCTGATATTATTCTATCCTATTTATGTAGATCTATCTTAAATAGAAAACCTCTGAAAATCAAGATTCAGAATACAATTTTTTCTGAACAAATTGTTGAAAAAATAAAACAAGAAACCAAAAACAAGCTAAAAATTAATGAGGAAGAAGTTCAATATATGGTATTTACAGAAAAAGTGAGTAACAATGCATATCAATATAGTAAAGATAGATTAAATATACTCATGAAAAATGGAGATATTAAAGATATTTCTGACGCCTCTGATCAGTTTAATATAGAGGCACTGAACAAAACTGTAAATAAATATTTCCTTTGTTATCCAAATGTACCAAACAAGTAAATAATTTCTTAGATTTGCAACATGAATTACTCGTCAGAGGAAATTGCAAAAATCATTAATGGGAAATTAGAAGGAAATCCTTCTGTTTTAGTAAATTCTGTTGCAAAGATTGAGGATGGTAAAGAAGGAGATTTATGTTTTTTATCAAATACAAAATATACTCCACATCTATACACTTCTAAAGCTTCAATAGTTATAGTAAATGAAGATTTAAGATTAGATAAAGAGGTTGATTGTGCACTTATTAGAGTTAAAGATGCCTACATTGCCTTTTCTCAATTATTAGAAATATACAATAAAATATCCGTTCCCTCCTCTGGAATTTCTGAGAAAGCTCACATATCTGAATCAGCAAGAATTGGAGAGAATTGTTATATAGCACCCTTTGTTTTTATAGGTGAAGATGTAATTATTGGGGACAATACATCTATTTATCCCCACACTTATATTGGTAATAATACTAGTATTCATTCTGGTAATACTATTTTTTCGGGAGTTAAAATTTACAACAATTGTATTATCGGAGAAAACAATATAATTCATGCCGGTGTTGTTATTGGTGCAGATGGGTTCGGATTTGCTCCAAATTCAGATGGATATTACAATAAAATTCATCAAATAGGAAATGTTGTGACAGAAGAATTTGTAGAGATTGGTGCAAATACCACAATAGATAGAGCTACTTTAGGTTCTACAATAATTAAGAAAGGAGCAAAACTAGATAATCAGATACAGATTGGACATAATGTAATAATTGGAGAAAATACAGTAATTGCAGGATTGACAGGAATAGCAGGAAGCACTAAAATAGGAAAAAACTGTATGATTGGAGGGTCTACTGGAATTGCAGGACATTTAAAATTAGGAGACAATGTAAGAGTTGCAGGACATACAGGAGTAGGATCTAATATAAAAGATGGAGAAACGATTCAAGGTCCTTACGCATTTAATCAAAAGGAATTTTTACGTTCTTATATTATTTTCAAACGACTACCACAAATGTATGAAACTCTAAAATCAATAGAAAAATCATTACATCTATAATGGAAAAACAAAGAACCATAAAAGAGGTTATTAATTTTTCTGGGAAAGGAATTCATACTGGTGTATTTACAAACATGAGACTTGTTCCTGCAAAGGTAAATAGTGGAATTGTTTTTGTAAGAACAGATAAAGATAGTTTAAAGATAAAAGCTGATGTAGACAATGTTGACTCCACTAAAAGAAGTACTAACTTATCTACAAAAGGGGTTTATATTAAAACTGTAGAACATATACTAGCTGCCTTAGCAGGAAACAGTATCGATAATATTACAATTGAATTAGATAATGAAGAAGTTCCAATATTAGATGGAAGTGCGAAAGAGTTCTCCGAAAAAATATCTGAAGTAGGAAGTATTCCTCAAAAATCTCCTAAGCAAGTTTATTTCATTAAAAAAGAAATTCGTTATAAAGATGAAGAGAGTGGTACAGAAATAATAGCACTTCCAGATGACAATTACAATTTAGATATTTCAATTGATTATAATTCAGAAGTTTTAACAAAACAGCATGCAAAATTATCTTCATTACAAGATTTTAACAAAGAAGTCTCTTCTTCGAGAACATTTTGTTTTTTACACGAGCTAGAGTTTCTATTACAAAACAACTTAATTAAAGGAGGAGATATAAATAATGCAATTGTTCTTGTAGAAAAGAAAATAGATTATATAAAACTTAGTAATTTAGCAAAAGAATTTGGTAGGAAAGAAATTGAAATTACTGAAGGAGGAATATTAAACAATTTAACCTTAAGACATAAAAATGAAGCAGCAAGACATAAATTATTAGATGTAATTGGTGATTTATCTTTAGTAGGGAAACCTTTAAAAGGACGAATAATAGCTACTAAACCAGGACATACTCATAATGTGAATTTTGCTAAAAAATTGAAAGACATAATAACTAAAGATATGAAGACAATAGAGCCAATCGTTGATTTTAATGAGAAACCTTTTTACAACAAAGAACAAATAAAAGAAATCTTACCTCACAGAAATCCTTTCTTATTTATTGATGAAATAAGAGATTTAGGTGATGACTTTATTATTGGAATAAAATTTGTAAAGGAGGAGGAGGAATATTTTAAAGGTCATTTTCCAGGATCTCCAGTAATGCCTGGTGTTCTTCAGTTAGAAACAATGGCGCAAGCTGGAGGAGTTTTGATCTTAAACACAGTTGAAGATCCAGAAAATTACCTCACTTATTTCATGAAAATAGATAATGCTAAATTTAAACAAAAAGTGTTACCTGGGGATACTATTATTTTTAGATTAGACCTCATTTCTCCTATCAGAAGAGGACTGTGTCATATGCACGGAAAAGGATATGTGAATGGAAAAGTGGTAGTAGAAGCTGATTTATTGGCTCAAATAGCAAAAAAATAAATTATGCATCAACCATTATCATACGTCCACCCTGGGGCAAAGATTGATAAATCTGTAGTAATAGAGCCTTTTGTAACAATTGAAAATAATGTTATAATAGGAAGAGGTACCTGGATAGGATCAAATGTAACTATAATGGAAGGAGCTAGAATTGGGGAAAATTGCAGGATTTTTCCNGGAGCAGTTATCTCTGCAATACCNCAAGATNTAAAGTTTAAAGGAGAGGATTCTGTAGTAGANATTGGAGATGAAACGACTATNAGAGAGTGTGCTACTATTAANAGAGGNACTTCTGCTACNGGNAAAACTATTATTGGAAAAAATTGTTTNATTATGGCNTANGCACATGTCGCTCACGATTGTAGAATTGGAGACAANTGTATTATTGTAAATGGTGTTNCATTAGGAGGTCATGTNACNATTGGTGACTATGCTATTCTTGGTGGTAATTCTGCTGTTCATCAATTTGTCACGATAGGAANNNACTCAATGATATCTGGAGGGTCNCTTGTCAGAAAAGATATACCTCCTTACGTAAAAGCTGCAAGAGAACCTCTCTCNTATATTGGANTTAACTCTATTGGNCTNAGAAGAAGAGGATTTCTTGANGAAAAAATAACTGAGATTCAAGATATTTANAGAATTTTATTTCAGAAAAANAATAACAATACTCAAGCAGTTATAAAAATGGAAGCTGAGCTAAAATCTTCCCCTGAAAGAGATGAAATAATTTCNTTTGTACNAAATTCNGGAAGAGGAATNATGAAAGGATATAAACAAAANTAAANTANATGGCAACTACNGCAGATTTCAGAAACGGATTATGTTTTAATCATAATGGAGAACCTTGGAAAATTGAATCNTTTTTACATGTNAAACCNGGAAAAGGNCCTGCNTTTGTACGNACTAAAATCAGAAANNTNAANACNGGAAGATTNNTAGAAAATACTTTTACTTCTGGAGTNAAGATTGATGTAATAAGAATTGAAAATAGAAAGTATCAATNTTTNTATNCNGAAGGAGNAGATTATCATTTAATGAANAATGATGATTATGAACAAATGATGATGCAAAAAGATTCTATTGAAAATGTNCAATTTTTAAAAGAAGGAGAAAATGTAGAGGTTTTATTTCATGCAGANCAAGGAATNCCACTCTCAGCNCAAGTACCTTCTCATGTTGTACTAGAAATTGCTCATACAGAACCTGGTATAAANGGTAANACTGCTACCAATACATTTAAACCTGCAAAAACNGAAACAGGAGCAGACATACAGGTTCCTTTATTTATTAATGAAGGTGATAAAATTAAAATTGACACTTCTAAAGGNTCGTATATTGAAAGAGTAAAGGAATAATAAAAACTTAAANNANAAATGAGTAAAAAACATAATTTCAGTGCNGGACCCTGCATTTTACCACAAGATGTACTAAAAAAAGCATCAGANNCAGTTTTAAATTTTAATAATGAAAATTTATCTTTAATCGAAATTTCTCATAGAAGTCAACCTTTTGTAGATGTAATGGAAAANGCCAGAAATTTAGTGAANGAACTTTTANATGTTCCTANTAATTATTCTGTATTGTTTTTGCAGGGAGGAGCTAGTTTAGAATTTTTAATGGCTCCTTTAAATTTNATGAAAAAAGAAAATGGAAAAGCTGCATATTTAAATACAGGNACTTGGGCTAAGAAANCAATAACAGAAGCANAAAAAATAGGTCAAATAGATGTTGTCGGNGACTCTTCTGATAAAAATTACAANTATATTCCTAAAGGGTATTCNATTCCAGAAGATGTTGATTATTTCCATTGTACCTCNAANAACACTATTTTTGGTACTCAAATAAAANAATTTCCTAATGTTCCTTCCTTAATGGTTTGTGATATGAGNTCAGATATTTTTAGTAGAAGAATAGATGTNAGTAAATTTGATTTGATTTATGCNGGAGCNCAAAAAAATATGGGACCAGCAGGNACTACTCTTGTAATTGTAAAAGATGANATTTTAGGAAATACAGGTAGAGATATACCAACAATGTTAGATTATAAAACACATATTTCTAAAGATAGTATGTTTAATACTCCACCTGTTTTTGCAGTTTATGTTTCTATGTTAACATTANAATGGTTAAAAGATCATGGGGGAGTGGAGTGGATTGAAGAAGTAAANAATAGAAAAGCAGAGTTAATTTATTCTGAAATTGATAAAAATNCATTATTTNAAGGAGTAGCAGAAAAAGAAGACAGATCAAATATGAATGTAACTTTTACNCTTACTGACTCTTCTTTAGAAGATAAATTTAATATNCTCTGGCNAGANGCAGGAATAAGCGGGATAAAAGGACATAGATCTGTTGGAGGTTATAGAGCTTCAATATACAATGCTCTTCCTTTTGAGAGTGTAGATGTATTAGTNAANGTAATGAGAAACTTAGAAAAGAATTAAAATGATGATAAAGATATTAGCAAATGATGGNNTTTCNAAATCTGGAATAGAANCACTANAAGAAAAAGGATTTGAAGTAATTACAGAAAANGTAAATCAGGAAGATTTAATTTCTACTATAAATTCTGAAAACTATGAAGTTCTNTTAGTCAGATCAGCAACTACCGCCAGAAAAGAGNTGATAGACGCTTGTCCTAATCTGAAAATTATTGGNAGAGGNGGAGTTGGAATGGATAATATTGACGTAGAATACGCAAAAGAAAAGGGATTAGAAGTATATAANACACCANCTGCTTCATCCGATTCTGTAGCNGAGNTAGTTTTTTCNCACCTATTCGGAATGGTAAGATNCTTATATGAATCAAANAGACAAATGCCTCTAGAAGGAGACACTAATTTNAAAGATTTAAAAAAGGCATTTGCAGGAGGNAAAGAACTTGCAGGAAAAACNTTAGGTATTATTGGTTTTGGTAGAATTGGACAGGCAGTTGCGAAAAGAGCTATTGGTTTAGGTATGAATGTTATTGCTCATGATANATTTACGAAAGANGCAAATATTACTTTAAACTTTTTTAATGGTGANAAGAAAACATTTACAATTGAAACTATATCTTTGGAGGAGGTNTTAAAANACTCTGATTTTATAACATTACACATACCAAAAACTGGAGAAAAAGCATTAATTGGAGCAAAAGAAATTGGACTAATGAAAACAGGATCTGGTATTNTCAACACAGCAAGAGGAGGTNTCATTGATGANGATGCTTTAATGTTTGCTCTNGACAAAGGAAAATTAGAATATGCTGGTTTAGATGTGTTTTTAAACGAACCCAATCCAAGTATACACTTACTTATGCATAATAGTATCTCTTTAACACCTCATATTGGAGCTGCAACGCAAGAAGCACAGGACAGAATTGGTNCAGAATTGGCTGAAAAAATTATTACTTATTTTGAAAAGTAAAAATGGCTACTATCAGATCATTTAAGGCTATTCGACCAACAAGAGACAAAGCTCATCTTGTTGCATCAAGATCATATTTAAGNTATTCTGATGAAACCTTAAAAGANAAGTTAGATAATAATCCNTANACTTTTTTACATATAATTAATCCAGATTATAANAAAANAGTAAAAAATTCAGGAANNGAAAAATATAAATTAGTTNAAAATAANTTTCAGGATTTTGTAAATGATGGGATTTTATTTAAGGAAAAAAAGGAGAGTCTTTACATTTATCAGCAAATAAAAGAAAATAGAATTTATACTGGACTCATTGCCGCTACATCAGTAGATGATTATATAAATGGAAACATTAAAGTCCATGAACACACCCTTACCAAAAGAGAGGAAATGTTTAAAGATTATTTACAAACAACTGGTTTTAATGCAGAACCCGTTTTACTTTCCTATAAAGATAATGAAATTATAAATTCTATTATACAGCAAAACATACAAGAAAGAGCAGAATACGAGTTTACCACAACAAATAAAGCTCTTCATAAATTTTGGAATATAAACGATAAAAACATCATTAAGAAAATAACTGAAGAATTTAAAAACATAAAAGATATTTACATTGCAGATGGGCATCATAGATCTGCTTCTTCTGTCTTATTATGCAAAAATTTAAGAGAAAAATATCCAGATTATGATTCAGATGATAATTTTAACTTCTTTATGAGTTGTTTAATTCCTGAAAGCGAATTAAACATCATTAATTTTAACCGATTAGTAAAACACACTAATGGATTAAGTTCTAATGAATTAATTCATTTAATTAAGAAGAATTATACGGTTTCTGAAAAGTCAAAAGAACTCTACTCTCCTACTAGTAAAGATGAGATAAGTATGTATTTTTCTGGAAAATGGTTTTCCTTAATATCAAAATCAAAAAACTATCAATCTACTTCAACAAGTTTAGATCCATCAATATTATCCGCAAACATATTATCTCCAATTTTAGGAATTACAGACGAAAAAACTGATAAAAATATTAGTTTTTATGATGGAACTATTCCTCTATCTGTGCTAAAAAATAAGGTAAATTCTGGAGAGTATTCTATTGCATTTATTCTTAAACCAATAGATATTGAAGCACTAAAAAAGGTTGCAGATAATATGGAGATAATGCCTCCTAAAAGCACTTATATTGAGCCAAAACTCCGTTCTGGATTAACAATTTACACTTTAGATTAATGAGTATTTCTGAAAAGATTCAGAAAATAAAGAAAGAGCTCCCAACTGGAGTGGATTTAGTTGCTGTATCTAAAACTCAATCTCATTCTAAAATAAAGGAAGCTTATGATTCCGGACATAAAGTTTTTGGAGAAAATAAAGTTCAGGAATTAACAGAAAAATACGAGAAACTTCCAAAAAATATAAGATGGCACATGATTGGTCATTTACAGAAAAATAAAGTAAAATATATTGCTCCTTTTGTTGATTTAATACATGCTGTAGATTCTGAGAAACTTTTAAAAGAAATTGATAAAAGAGCACAACAAAATAACAGAATTATAGATTGTTTGTTACAAATACATATTGCAGCAGAGAGTACAAAATTTGGCTTGTCCGAAAATGAAGCAAATGAAATTCTCTTAAGAAAAGAGGAGTATAAAAATGTAAATATTAGGGGATTAATGGGAATGGCAACTTTTACAAACAACAATAATAAAATAAAAGAAGAATTTGATTTTCTATCTAGTATATTTAAAAAATACGACTACTTCAATACCTTGTCTATGGGGATGAGTGGAGATTATAAAATAGCAATAAATTGTGGAAGTACTATGGTTAGAATAGGAAGCACTATATTTGGAGCTAGAAACTATTAGGATTATGAGTAAAAAAGTTATATCTACAGACAAAGTACCTGTTGCTATTGGACCTTATAGCCAAGCTATATTATCTGGAAACACTCTTTATTGTTCTGGGCAAATTGCAATAAATCCGGAAACGGGAGATTTAAATACAGAAACTATTACAGAAGAAACACATCAAGTAATGAAAAACATCTCTGAAGTATTAAAGGCTGCAGATATGGATTTTAGCAATGTCGTAAAGTGTTCTATCTTTTTGAGTGACATGAATCAGTATTCGGAAATAAATCAAGTGTATGCTTCTTATTTCTCAGAGAATCCTCCTGCAAGAGAAGCGGTACAGGTATCTGTTCTTCCTAAAAATGTAAATGTAGAAATTTCAGTTATTGCGGTAAAATAAATGGACCTATTTAAGGAAATACTAAACGGAAATAAAGTAGCTCTTGCTAAGGGAATTACTTTATTAGAAAGTTCCTTAGATTCGGATAATAAAAAAGCTCAAAGTCTTTTACAGAAATGTTTAGCACATAGTGGAAATTCTATACGAGTTGGTGTTACAGGCGTTCCAGGAGTAGGAAAAAGTAGCTTCATTGAAGTTTTAGGAAAACTACTTACTAGTAAAGGACATAAAGTGGCGGTACTTGCTATTGATCCAACATCCGAAAAAACACAAGGGAGTATTTTAGGAGATAAAAGTAGAATGCATCAACTTTCGGTAGATGAAAATGCATTTATTCGTCCCTCTCCTACTGCAGGAACTTTAGGTGGAGTAGCTAGTAAAACAAAGGACAGTATTGTACTTTGTGAAGCGGCAGGATTTGACATTATTTTGGTAGAAACTGTTGGTGTAGGACAGTCGGAAACTAAAGTAAGTACTATTTGTGATTTCTTTTTACTATTAATGTTGGCAGGTGCTGGGGATGAACTACAAGGTATTAAAAGGGGGATTATGGAACTTGCAGACATGCTGGTGATTACCAAAACAGATGGAGATAATCTACAGCACTCTAAAAATGCAAAACAAGAATACCAAAGAGCATTACATTTATTTCCTGCCATGGAGAATGGATGGACTCCAAAAGTTTCTGTTTGTTCTTCTGTAGAACATACTGGTATTTCAGAAATCTGGGAAATTATAAGTCGTTTTAATAAACAAATGACCTCTTCAAACTGGAAGGAAGAACATAGAAAAAAACAAAACATTTATTGGTTACACCATACTATTAAAGAGGAATTAGGAAACAAAATATATAACTCTTTATCGGAAGAAAACATAGAAAAATTAGAGGAAAAATTAATGAGTGGTAAATCGATATTTCAGATTATGGAAAAGATATAACTATCTATTTTTTTCTAATAAAATAAGTACATTTTTTCTTTCTTTTTCCATTTCGCTTGGCTCTTATACTCTACAAAATAAATTAGTACATCTGCTTGACTGGCATATTCTGTAAAATATATTTTTTTATCTGCTTGGCTAGCATACTCTACAAAAAACCAATTACCATCATTTTTTCCTACTTGCGAACTATAATCAACTTTAAACACACACAAATCTGCCCTACTTTCGTAATCTGCAACAAAAACTTTTACATCTGCTTGACTGGCATATTCTACCGAATACACCTTCTGAGATAAGGAAAGAAATGAAAAACTAGATAAGAAAATTATAAGTACTATTTGTTTCATAATAAAAATATAAAAAGTTAACCTGACAAATCTACAAAAAATTTAGCAAAAAAAATAACACACTATTCTACATAAAAAATAAGTATATTTGGCGACTGAAAAACAAAAAACAAAAATGACAAAAGTTTCAGATAGACTTAATAGATTATCAGAGTCGGCAACACTAGCAATGGCCAGAATGAGTCGAGAGTTAAAAGCAGAAGGAAAAGATGTGATAGCACTGAGTTTAGGAGAACCCGATTTTGACACTCCAGATTTTGTAAAACAAGCAGCTAAAAAAGCAATAGACGATAACTTTTCTCATTATACTCCTGTTCCAGGTCTTTTGGAGTTACGACAAGCAATAGCACATAAATTTAAAAGAGATAACGGATTAAATTTTAGTCCAGAACAAATTGTAGTTTCTACAGGAGCAAAACAATCTTTAGCTAATGTTTGTTTATCTTTATTAAACCCTGGAGATGAAGTTCTACTTCCCGCTCCTTATTGGGTAAGTTATGCCGATATTGTAAATCTAGCAGAAGGTACTCCTGTGAAAATTCCTTCTTCTGTAGAAAAAGATTTTAAAGTTTCTGCATCAGAAATTGAAAAGAAAATAACAAACAAAACAAAAATATTGATGTTCTCTTCTCCTTGTAATCCTTCAGGTTCGGTTTATACTAAAGAGGAACTTGCTGATATTGCAAAGATGTTAGAAAAATACCCTGACATCTATATAATTGCAGATGAGATATATGAACACATCAACTTTACAGATGCACACTTTAGTATAGGAACCATTCCTCACTTAAAAGACAGAGTAATAACAGTAAATGGAGTATCTAAAGGCTTTGCCATGACAGGTTGGAGGGTTGGTTTTATAGGAGCTCCACTTTGGATTGCAAAAGCTTGTAGTAAAATACAAGGACAGGTTACTTCTGCTACTTGTGCTATTTCACAAAAAGCAACAGAAACTGCAGTTAATGCAGAACCTTCTGAAATAATGTTTATGAAAGATATTTTTCTAAAAAGAAGAAACCTAGTATTAGAGAAACTAAAAGAAATCAAAGGAATTAATTGTAACGTTCCACAAGGTGCTTTTTATCTGTTTCCAGATGTAAGTTATTATTTCGGAAAATCATATGGCACAACAACTATTAATAGTTCGGACGACTTGTGTATGTATCTTTTAAATACTTGTTATGTAGCCTTAGTTGCAGGAACTCCTTTCGGTAACCCTGAATGTGTAAGGATATCTTACGCTTCTTCTG
>NZWX01000020.1 GCA_002697625.1 Flavobacteriales bacterium | reverse complement strand
TTTATAGGCAAAAATATCTTCTCCTTGTTTATCCTGAAATTTTTCTGCTAGCCTGAAAGAATTTTCAAATAAATTTCTACTGCCAAATTTTGATTGAAAACTTAAGCCAGTATGAACAAAAGGGTTTTTAGTATTCATCTTTATTACACCATTAAAGGCATTAGGACCAAAATAGGCAGAACTAGCTCCTTGTATAATTTCTACTTTTAGTATATCTAACTCAGAAGCTCCTAAGAAATTTCCTAACGAGAAATTCATGCCTGGTGCTTGGTTATCAACTCCATCAATAATTTGTAAGGAACGAACTGGAGAGGTACTGTTAAACCCTCTCGTATTAATAATCTTAAACCCTAAACTTGCTGCAGAAATATCTACACCTTTTAATGCTCCCAATCCATCATAAAAATTTGCAGAAGGAGTTTCTTTAATAGCTAAAATATCTAAGGCTTCTAAGGTAAGAGGGCTTTCTTTTTGTTTTTCTGTAAGTCTAGAGTCTACTATCTTAACTTCTTTTAATATTTTATTGTCTGATTTTAAATAGATATTGTAAATCCCTTTGTTGTTAATCCATTCTTCTTTTTTTATTGTAATAATTTGAGTAGAATATCCCATGTAACTTACAGTAAGTTGAATGGGAAATGTTTTAGAAGGAATATTTATTTCATAGTTTCCATCAAAATCAGACGTTACTCCAACATTTTGTAATTTCCATACAACATTTGATCCAATAAGCTCTTCTTTAGTTAATTTGTCCGAAATTTGCCCCTTAATCACTATTTGAGATAAACAAATTTGAGAAATAAGTAAAGAAAAAAGGAGTAAAGCTCTATTCATATAAATAATTTCTATTAATTCGCAAGATAATATTTTATGGATAAATATATATTACATAATCAAGATTTGTTGAGAAAGGAGGAATTCTCTCTTAAGATGGATAATAGGTCCTTTTTATATTCTGATGGGTTTTTTGAAACAATTAAAGTGATCAATTTTAAATGTTTGAATTTCACTCATCATTTTAAAAGAATTGAAAATTCATGTAATTTATTTAAGTTTAATTTTAATATTTCTGAATCTGATTTAAAGACTTTACTAGATAAATTAGCGAAGGAAAATAATGTTATAGGAGGGAGGATAAGAGTGGTTTTCTTTAGAGATTCTGGAGGAAAGTACTTACCTTTAGATAATTCGTCAAGTTTTGTTGCAGAAATAGAATCTGCTGCAAATTATTTTTCATTTAATAAAAATGGATTAGAAATTGGATTGTATAATCAAATCAAAAAAGGAATAAATCCACTTTCTAATTGTAAGTCTACATCTGCAACTATTTCAGTATTTGCTTCCATTTATGCAAAAGAAAATAATTGGGATGATTGTTTCATTGTCAATTCTGATAATAATATTATACAGAGTTCTAACTCTAATTTGTTTGTAGTTTTAGACAATCAATTATATACCCCTCCTTTAAAAGATGCTTGTGTAGATGGAACAATGAGAAATTTTATAATTCGGAATTTTGATGTACAAGAAAGATCTATCACAGAACACGAATTATTAGATGTGGATGAATTATTTCTAACAAATGCGATACAAGGAGTTAGGTGGGTGGGAAAATTTATGCAAAAAAAATACCAATCTCACAATATTGCAAGCTTGGTATTTGATAAATTGAATTCCGAGACTTATTTACAGTCATAATATATTCTAAAGTCATTAATTCCACTACTGTCAGTGTCATATTCTTGAGAATAATCCTGGTTTTCTGTAAGTTCATCATCACAATATTCTTTATTAAGTAATTGTATTGAGTCTGTAGAGTTCCAATACTGATCCCATGAATCGAATCCTTGCAAAGCTGCTGCTAACTCATAAATTGGAGCTATATTTTCATTATTAATGTATTCATACTTTATTTCACAATCTTGACATTTTTCACAAGAAGTGAAAGTAAATGCAGCAACGACTGCAAGTAATAAAAGTTTTGTTTTCATTTTTTTTTTTTTTTAGTTATAATGCAAATATATAATATTAATAGAGAACCTTTATTTTTGAATTAGTTATCTTTATTATTTCATTTTCTAAANTACAAGNATCTTCNACCAATTTTTGTCCTCTTTTTAGGATGTCTGAAACAAAGGATTTATCCTTACAATCTCCACAATTAATTTTNACATTTAANAAGGCTCCCATNACTGCNGTTCTTGCGCAAAGTGCTCCAACNCCAGCGTCAGTTACCGAATTAGGATTTCCAANGTCNGCCATAGCTTTCATAACTTCCATTGAATTGTAAGCAGTTTCCATAACCTTAAAAGGAGTGNGGATGGCATATTTAGTTGCTTCCTGAATTGNTTCTGTTCTTTTTNCTTTATCTTCTTCCGAATCTTTTGGTAATCTAAATGCATCCATTATTTTNTTAAATGCATTGGTGTCTTCATCTACTAAATCNAGTAAAATCTTTTGATAAGANATTCCTTTTTCTGCCCAGTCTGAAAATTCTTCCCATCTATCATCCCATCCTCTTTTGTGTGCAGAAAGATTAGCGACCATTGTTCCAAGTGCAATTCCCATAGCTCCACAATATGCAGATATAGATCCTCCACCAGGTGCAGGACTTTCGCTTGCAGTTTCATCAGTAAAATCCGTTAAACTCATATTAACTAAAGGTTTATTAGTGTCATCATCTAACATGTATTCAATCACTCTTTCTTTAGGGTCAAAAGGAGCTAATTCATCTAATCCTAGTGATTTGATTGCAATTTTTATAATTTCAGATTCATGAATTCCTGTAGATCGTTCTTGTTGTCTTAAGAAATATTTTCCTGCATCAACCAATACTTTTTTAGGAACTAATCCTACTAACTCTGATCCTGTAACACGCATTCCTCTTGCCTGTGCTCTTTCACAAGTTTTTTCAAATACTTCATGTAATGGGGAAATATTGATATTTGTAAGATTATAAGAGATTTGAGCCACTCCATATTCATCAATAAACCATCCTATTCCTTTGACAGATTTAAATAATCCTGGAGTTTTTAAAGGATTTCCATCTTTGTCTTTCATTATTTTCCCAGATATAGTTCCTCCTTCTCTTTTAATTCTTCCTGCTTCACGAATATCAAAAGCTACAGCATTAGCTCTTCTNGTAGAAGTAGTATTTAAATTTACATTGTAAGCAACNAAGAAGTCACGNGCAGAAATTGCAGTAGCTCCNGANTTTTCTACAGACTTATTAAATTCAGCAGGTCCGAAATCTGGNTTCCANTNTNGGTCAATTAATTTTTTAGAAAGNCCTTCATATTCNCCTNNTCGGCAATTTGCNANATTNTTTCTTTTTTCTTCTTNNGCAGCNGCTTCATAATGATAGACAGGAATNCCAAGTTCTNTNCCAACTCTTTCTCCTANNTTGTGNGCCCANTTTNCNGTTTCTTNNATNCTAATATTTGCAATTGGAACTAGNGGACANACATCNGTNGCTCCCATNCTTGGNTGTTCNCCAGNNTGCTTNCTCATNTCAATNAGTTCTTGNGCTTTNTGNATNANNANAAATGCNGCATCNATNACNTTTTNAGGNTCTCCAACAAAAGTAATTACNGTTCTNTTTGTTGCTTTTCCAGGNTCTACATTTANNAGTTTNACTCCATCAATNTCTTNTACTATTTGNGAAATTATTTTTATTTTTTCTTCATCTCTTCCTTCAGAGATATTTGGAACACATTCAATAAGTTGTTTCATTATANATTTATTTGTTCTTGCAAAGATAGAATTCTTTGCATTTTACTTCANATAAAATCTTACTTTTGCCATATATGAATTNAGAATTAGAAAAAGGAACTATTCTTCCGTTAATGGAANCTTTTTATACTATTCAAGGNGAAGGATTTTACACAGGAAGTTCTGCTTATTTTTTNCGAATAGGTGGATGTGATGTAGGATGTCATTGGTGTGATGTAAAAGAAAGTTGGGATGAGNNNCTTCANNCTCNAANTTCTGTAGANGANATNTTNNCTCNAATNTCNGANTTTNCTACAAAAACTGTNGTTGTTACNGGAGGNGANCCTTTAATGTGGAATATGAGANNCTTAACATCAAAGTTAAAAGAAAAAGGTTTAAATAGACATTTAGAAACNTCNGGAAGTCATNAACTAAGTGGTGAATGGGATTGGATTTGTCTNTCTCCAAAAAAATTCCAGAAACCTTTNGAAACAATAAAACCNNTAGNANANGAGTTAAAAATNATAGTGAAAAANAAATCTGACTTTAAATGGGCGGAGNAGCAAAGANTAGANGTTTCTAAAAACTGCAAACTNTATCTACAACCAGAGTGGAGTAATAAAGAAGATATGATTCCATTAATAATTGATTATGTAATGGAAAATCCAGNATGGNAAATCTCATTACAAACACATAAATATTTACAAATNCCTTAAATGAAAAATTTAATTCTATTATTTGTTTTTATTCCTTTNTTCTTGTTCTCTCAAACTAAGAGAGATTTGAAAAAGTACAATANNATTNTAGAGTTAATANANCAAAATGAATTAGAAANAGCTTTAGTTGAAACTTATAAACTTCTAGATNAAAATAAAGAATGGAAAAAGCNTAATTTACTTTTATCTAANATTAAATTTAAAGANGGGGATTTTGAAGAAGGTGAAAAATATTTCTTGAAATATTACTCTATATATTCTAAGAAAAACGATTTNGCTATTTTCCAACTTTCTCATATTTTTTATACAAATGGAATGTATNAGAAAGCATTAAAATATCTTTTAATTTCTCAAGATTTATCGG
The DNA here is from genome assembly GCA_002697625.1 of Flavobacteriales bacterium. GTDB lineage: Bacteria > Bacteroidota > Bacteroidia > Flavobacteriales > BACL11. The sequence goes on along the minus strand of NZWX01000020.1, from coordinate 57,515 downwards.
AAGANNAGGATAAANACAAAAGATTAATNAATAATTGCAAGTTTGCAATTGACGCAATGGAAAACCCTGTTGAATTTGTGTATGAAAATATGGGNGAAAATATAAATACCGAACATGCNGAATATCTTCCTTTTATCTCTGNAGATGGAGAGGACTTTATTTTCACAAGACTATTNCCAAATAAGGATGGAGAATTACAAGAAGATTTTTATTCTTCCGTACAATNAGAAAGTACTTGGAGTTTGGCANAAGAAATGGATATTAATACAGAGGGAAATGAGGGGTCTNTTTGTGTTTCTCCAAATGGAAATTATTTGATTTATACTGCATGTAATAGATTAGANACTAGAGGAAGNTGTGATTTGTATATTTGTGTAAAACAAATGGATGGTAGTTGGAGTAAGGCAGAAAATTTGAGTAGTATAAATACAAGGTATTGGGAAAGTCAGGCTTNTTTTTCTCCTGACATGAAGTATTTATATTTTGTAAGTGATAGGAGAGGGGGGNTTGGAGGAGATGATATTTGGAGATCTGAAATTACAAAATTTGGTTTTTCTGAGCCNGAAAACTTAGGACCAACAATTAATACTTTANATGATGAGATGTCTCCATTTTTACATACAGATAATGTGACATTTTATTTTGCATCTGAAGGACATACAGGTATGGGAGATTTTGATTTGTTTGTGAGTAAAAGAAANCATTCAGATACATCATGGTTNTATCCAGAGAATCTAGGATATCCNGTCAATACATATAAAANNGAGAATTCNTTAGCNGTATCTTCAGATGGAAAGACNGCNTATTTTGTTTCTGATAGGGAAGGTTTTGGGAAAGAGGATGTCTTTTTCTTTGAATTACCAGAAGANAAAAGAGCAGAAGTANTATCTAATTTAGAATTAGAAATAATAAGTCAAGAATATGGAGATGANATTNTTTTAAGGAATGTATTATTTGATACNGATTCTTATGTNTTGTTAGATCGTTCATTTCAAGAATTAAATATCTTATTGGATTATCTTCAGAGTAATCCTTCNGTAAACATACATATTGAAGGACATACGGATAATGTTGGAGGAAGAGAACGNAACCTAGTATTNTCAGAAAATAGAGCAAAAGAAGTTTTNNATTATTTGCAAGAAAGAGGTNTTNCNTCTNATAGNTTAAGTTTTAANGGATATGGAGAGAGTAAGCCGATAGATAGTAATAAAACAGAATTAGGAAGAAGTAANAATAGANGAACTTCTTTTAGTATTGTTGAATAATATCTTNCTTATTTTTTGGTTTTTCGTCCATTCTCCAAATAAATCCATCTAAATATTTATCACTTTCTATAACATCTTGATAAGGAATAGTAGTAGAAGTTGGGATAGTTTTATAATTAATCGTAGAAAGTTTACCCTCNTNCATAANTANAGTAATGTCGGTANAAATTGCCTTGTTAATTCCTATTTTTTCTTTTGTTTTATCATCCTCAATTAAAAATAATGATTGACCATTTCCAAAAATATCTAATTTATTCAATTTGTTTTTAGTAAACCATGCNGTCATATTNTTACCTTTAATTTGATTGTAATGAAGGCTGTCTGCTNNAGTGATAATAATAGGTTNAGGATAAAAGTTCATACTTTCTATNTTCTGNTTTANGATATTGATTTGNATGNTGTCAGANGTGATTTGCATTTCGTCAACCCATAAAACAGGATGATGAAAGAGTTCGACAATAGAATCAGAAATACTATAATATAAAGAGTCACATTTTCCTTGAAAATCTGTTTTATACATTTTNACATCTGGTGAAGCTGTAATATATTCTGANTTTCCAGAGATGCTGATAAATTTTTGAGCAGTTATAAATAAGGTGTCTTCATNCATTATAAGGTTTAACAATGCCTTCTTTGTTACTTCAATTTTATTTTCATTTTCAAAATATTCTGCNAAATCTCCATTTACTAATATATTATTTGTAGAATCATACATAGAGATGTTGTTTATGGCTTNTCCGTANCCNATGTTTCTNTTGTAAAATAAACTATCTCCTTGTACTAATTGTTCTCCATTTGAGATATATGCATTTTCTCTAAATTGNGAGATNTCCGTAGTAGTATTNTNCCANCCGTTTTCACAATATATTGTATTTTCNTCTGAAAAAATATAAGATGGACCTAAAAAATAAGTTGTTTTATGTATAGAGTTATAATTAAGAGTATCNGTTTCAACAGAGTAATTNACCGATTTTACTTTGACATTTTTTTTAAAATAAAATACATGAGNTTTTGTATTATAAATTCCCTTTTCTGAAGANAGNGTNANNTCNTTTTCTNTAATAACTCCTNTAGANGGATAATGAGCAATATTAGTTTCTAAATTAAAAAACACTTCATCTGTACTAAGTTGAGTGTGTTTGTCTTTTAATAATACACCTCCACTTAAATGAGCAATGTTTTTATTTCCATCATAAACAAGTTTTTTCCCATTTACGTTTAATGTATCCCCTTTATTAATAGATACATTGTTATAGGCAATCATCTTATTTTCTTTCATATAATGATGAGAGTAATCACAACTCATTATAGTGTTATTATGAGAAAATCTAACATTTCCAGTACATATCCAGTAGTCAGAATTTTTCGGGCCACTAGTTAGTGTGTCCGCATGAACTAACTCTATTTTTTCAGGACTTTGAGCATAACAATTAACACTTAAAAATAGTATTAATATGTTAGTTATATATTTCAATTTTATCTAAAGAATGTTTGTTTTCTATCTGGACCAACCGATACAATGCTAATAGGAGTTTCTAATTCTTTCTCAAGGTAGGTAATATAGTCGTGCACCTCTTGAGGAGCTTCATCTAAACTCGATATATGCATTAAATCTTTTTCCCAACCTTTTAATTCCGTATAAACTGGAGTTAACTTTTCATTGTCTTCAAACGGGAGGTAGTCTATTTTATTATCGTTTAACATATAGTGAGTACAAACTTTTATGGTATCTAATCCAGATAGTACATCTGCTTTCATCATGTTTAGTTGTGTAACTCCATTAATATTAATAGCGTATTTAAGTGCTGGTAGGTCTATCCATCCACATCTTCTAGGTCTACCTGTTGTTGCTCCAAATTCATTTCCAATTCTTCCTAATCTTTCTCCAATTTCATCAAACAACTCAGAAGGAAAAGGTCCACTTCCAACTCGAGTGCAATAAGCTTTAAAGATACCAATAACTTCCCCTATCTGATTAGGAGCAATACCCAAGCCAGTGCAAGCTCCTGCTGTTATGGTGTTAGAAGATGTAACAAATGGATACGATCCAAAATCAATATCTAATAAAGTTCCTTGAGCTCCTTCTGCTAAAATTTTCTTGCCTTGTTTAATTGATTTGTGAATAAAATGCTCTGATTCAATATGAGGAAATCTCATTAAAGTATCTAAACTTTCAAACCATTTTGATTCCATATCATCTAACTCATACTCAAAATCATAAAAATTCAGAATCTGAATGTGCTTCTTTTTTAATTTTTCATATTTTTCTTTAAAATTATCAGAAGAAATATCTCCAACTCTCAATCCATTTCTTCCGGTTTTATCCATGTATGTTGGACCAATTCCTTTAAGAGTAGATCCTATTTTATTTTTTCCTTTAGATTTTTCAGAAGCCGCATCTAACAGTTTGTGAGTAGGTAAGATTAAATGTGCTTTTTTAGAGATTAGTAACTCAGACATCTCAACATCAAGATTGTCAATTGCAATAATTTCTTTTTCAAAAATCACAGGATCTATAACAACTCCATTTCCTATAATATTAACGGATCCTTTATGGAAGATCCCAGAAGGAATGGTGTGTAATACATGTTTTATTCCATCAAATTCAAGTGTGTGTCCTGCATTTGGGCCGCCTTGAAAACGAGCAATTATATCATATTTTGAGGTTAAAACATCAACTATTTTACCTTTTCCTTCATCTCCCCATTGTAGTCCTAAAAGAACATCTGCCCTCATACTCATATATTTAATGTGTTTTTTTACAATTTTTAGTTTTTAAACAATCTGAATAGAAATTCAAAGCATGTCTTTCAATTTTTATATTCATATGTTCTGTAATGCTATTTTTTATATTTAAAATTCTCGGATCACAAAACTCAATTACTTCATTACAAGAAGAACAAATAATATGATCATGTTGTCTACTTAAAAAATTTTTCTCATATTGAGCTTGAGATGTTCCAAATTGATGCTTTCTAATTAATTTACAATCTAATAATAATTCTATTGTGTTGTATAATGTAGCTCTACTTACTCTGTAGTTTTTATTTTTCATTTTAATATACATAGTTTCTACATCAAAATGACCCTCATTTTCATAAATTTCTGATAAGATTGCATATCTTTCGGGTGTTTTTCTTTGTTTGTTTTCTACCAGATATTTTGTAAAAATTTCGGTAACTTCTTTATGTATTTTTTTGTTTATCATTAAATTCTAATTAAGTTGTAAAAATATAAAAAATACTTAGCTCAGTATAAAAAAAAACTATTGATTTAGTGAAAAACTAGATGTGTTTATAAGTTCTATTTATTTTAGTTACACCATCTACATTTTTCAGTTTCTTAGTTAAAGAATTTAGTACCGCAACATTATGTACAAATAAGGTTATTTCTCCTTCAAATACCCCATCGTTACTATTTATGCTTATTGCTCTCATATTAACATTCATTTGAGAAGAGATTATCTTGGTGACGCTATTGATAAGTCCTAATCTGTCAATTCCTTTAATGTTAATTGTAGCGATAAAATCAATCTGCTCTTTATCTACCCAGGTTGCTTTTAATATTCTATATGAGAAGTTTGAACGCAGTTGTATTGAGTTAGGACAGTCTTCTTTATGAATTTTAATACCGTCTTCAACAGTAGTAAATCCAAAAATTGAATCTCCATCAATTGGGTTACAGCAATTAGCAAGTTTGTATTGTAAGACTTCCTCTTCCTCTCCAAAAACAATAATTTTCTTTACTCGTGATTCTTTATAGATAGATTTTGACCTACTATATATCTTTTGTTTTATAGTTTCGTACCATCCTGCGTTTTTTGCTTTTACAAACTCCTTAATCTGAGAGTTAATAATATATCCTGTTCCAAAATTGTAATATAGGTCTAATGAGGTATGAGTGTTAAAGAATTTTATTAATTCTGTTTCAGTCTTTCTGTCTAGTTTTACTTTTAAGTGTCTGAGTTTCCGTTCCGCTATTTCTTTACCTGTTTTTGCTATTTCTTTTTTTTCTTCTTTTAATGAAGATTTAATTTTTGATTTTGCTCTAGCAGTTACTACAAATCTCAACCAATCTTTTTTTGGTTTTTGTTTTATAGATGTAATTATTTCTACTTGATCTCCACTAGTTAGTTCATAGCTAAGTGGAACAAGTTTTCCATTTACTTTTGCTCCTAAACAATGAGCTCCTACATCAGAGTGTATCTCAAATGCAAAATCTAATGCAGTAGCTTTTTTAGGAAGTGTTTTTAAATCTCCATTTGGTGTGAATATAAAGATTTCACTTGAAAATAGATTTAGTTTAAAATCATCAATAAAATCAATAGCATTTGATTCAGGGTTTTCTAACAATTCTCTAATTTTACCAATCCAATTATCTAAAGAAGACTCCTTTGGATTTTGATTTTTATACTTCCAATGTGCAGCATAACCTTTCTCTGCAATATCGTCCATTCTTCTTGTCCTAATCTGAACTTCCACCCATTTACCATCAGGCCCCATTACGGTAGTATGTAAAGATTCGTATCCATTAGATTTTGGTGTAGAAATCCAATCCCTTAATCTGTCTGGGTTCGGCTTGTAAAAATCTGTAACAAAAGAATAAACCCTCCAACAATCTGACTTTTCTCTCTCTAGTGGAGTGTCAATTATTATCCTAATAGCAAATTTATCAAAAACATGGTCGTAATCAATTCTTTGATTGTCCATTTTCTTTCTAATAGAATATATGGATTTGGGCCTTCCTTTTATCTCAAACGCAAACTCCCTTGCTTTTAAAACAGATTTTATTGGTCTTATAAATTTCCGAATATATTTGTTTCTCTCTTCTTTAGTTTCCTTCAACTTTTGAGAGATGTTTCTGTATTCATTAGGTTTGGTGTGTTTTAAACCTAGATCCTCCAATTCTGTTTTAATAGGATATAATCCAAGTCTATGTGCTAAGGGTGCGTATAGGTAAAGTGTTTCAGATGAGATCTTTAATTTTTTATGAGTTGGCATAGAGTCCAAAGTTCTCATATTATGAAGTCTATCTGCTAATTTTATTAAAATTACTCTCACGTCATCAGATAGGGTAAGAAGCATTTTTCTGAAGTTTTCTGCTTGTAGTGAAATATCTTGGTCAAATACATCAGATATTTTAGTCAGCCCTTCAATTATTTTAGATACTTTAGGTCCAAACAACCTTTTTATATCTTCAATTTCATAATCTGTATCCTCTACAACATCATGTAAGAGCGCGCATACTATAGATGTAGCTCCTAATCCTATTTCTTTTGCTGAAATATGAGCGACTGCAATTGGGTGGTAGATATAAGGCTCCCCAGATTTTCTACGCATTTCTTTATGAGCATCTACAGATAGGTTAAAAGCTTTTCGGATAATTTTTTTATCTTCTTTATTTGTTTTGTCTGAACAAGCTCTTAGTAGATTCCGATATTTATTTAATATCTCTTTATCTTCTTTTACTTTATCTATTTTTGACATTAAAGATAATTGTGTTAGTAATCAAAAATTGGTAATTTACACATTAAGTCATTTACCTTATTCTTAACAGAATTTAAAATGTTTTCGTCTTCATAGTTTAAGATTACTTCATCAATTAGATCTACAATATAAGGAATCTCATCTTCTTTAATACCTCTTGTTGTAATAGCAGGAGTTCCTACTCTCATTCCTGAAGTAATAAATGGAGATTGAGTGTCGAAAGGTACCATGTTTTTGTTTACAGTTATATCTGCTTTAACAAGAGCGTTTTCAGCATCTTTACCCGTAATATTTTTACCCCTTAAATCAATAAGCATACAATGGTTTTCTGTTCCTCCAGAAATCACTTTATATCCTTTTTTAATAAAGCATTCTGCCATCTTTTTTGAATTTGAAATTACTTGTTTCCCGTATTCTTTAAAAGAAGAATCCAAAGCTTCTCTGAAAGCGATTGCTTTTGCAGCGATAACATGTTCTAGTGGTCCTCCTTGACTCCCTGGAAATACTCCTGAATTCAAAATTGAGGACATCATTCTGGTTTTGCCTTTTGGCGTTTTTAATCCCCATGGATTTTCAAAATCTTTACCCATCATAATCATTCCACCTCTAGGTCCTCTAAGGGTTTTATGTGTAGTTGTAGTTAAAATATGACAATGAGGAGCAGGGTCGTTTAAAAGTTTTGCAGCAATTAATCCGGCAGGATGAGATATGTCTGCCATTAATAATGCTCCTACTTTGTCAGCAATTTCTCTAAATTTTTTGTAATCCCAATCTTGAGAGTAAGCGGAAGCTCCACAAATTATAAGTTTAGGTTGTTCCGTTATTGCGGTTTCTTCTATTTTATTGTAATTAATTTTTCCAGAATCTTCCTCAACATTATAAAAAGAGGTGTTGTATAATTTTCCTGAAAAATTTACAGGAGAACCATGTGTTAAGTGTCCCCCATGAGCTAAGTTAAATCCTAATATCTTATCTCCAGGATTTAGACACGATAACATTACGGAAGAATTTGCTTGAGATCCTGAATGTGGTTGAACATTTACATATTCTACACCAAATAATTCTTTAGCTCTGTTTATAGCAAGTTGCTCTACTTGATCAACCACTTCACAACCTCCATAGTACCTTTTTCTTGGGTATCCCTCAGCATATTTGTTAGTTAAACAGCTTCCCATTGCGTTCATCACTTCATCACTTACAAAGTTTTCTGAGGCTATTAGTTCAATTCCATTTCTTTGTCTGTGGTCTTCTTTTTCAATCAAATTGAAAATTTCTTTGTCATTTATCATAATTTAGTCTTATTTTGGCTTAATAAATTTTTAGCACAAATATAGAATTAAAATGAATAGAATAACGCAACTTTTTGGAATAAAATATCCAATAATTCAAGGAGGTATGATTTGGTGTAGTGGATGGAAACTCGCTTCATCAGTAAGTAATGCTGGTGGTCTTGGACTTATTGGATCGGGTTCTATGTATCCTGATGTTTTAAGAGATCATATTTTGAAATGTAAGCAGAATACAGACAAACCATTTGGAGTAAACATTCCATTGTTGTATCCAGATTTAGATCATCACATACAGACTATTATTGATTTAGATGTTAAAATTGTGTTTACTTCTGCAGGTAGTCCAATGAAATATACTTCAATACTAAAAGAAAATGGTATAATAGTAGTTCATGTTACCTCAAATTTAAAATTTGCTAAAAAATCAGAAGAAGCGGGTGTGGATGCAGTTGTATCTGAAGGTTTTGAGGCTGGAGGTCATAATGGTAAAGAAGAAATTACTACTTTATGTTTGATTCCAAATGTTTCAGAAAATTTAAATATTCCTGTTATAGCGGCGGGTGGTATAGCAAGTGGAAAGGCAATGTTAGCTGCAATGATTTTAGGTGCTGATGGAGTTCAGATTGGGAGTAGGTTTGTAACATCTGAAGAATCTTCTGCTCATATAAATTTTAAAGATGAAGTTGTAAAAGCTAAAGAGGGAGATACTATGCTCTCTTTAAAACAATTAACAGCTGTAAGATTATTAAATAATAAGTTTTATCAACAAGTTATAGAGGCGGAGAGTAGGGGGGATTCTGTAGAAGAGTTATCCAAACTATTAGGAAGATCTAGAGCGAAAAGAGGAATGTTTGAAGGAGATATTGATGAAGGAGAACTAGAAATAGGGCAAGTTTCATCTATGATTGCCGATATAAAACCAGTAAAAGAAATTATAGAAGAAATTATGAATGAATTTGAATCTCAAAAGAGCAAAATAGGAAATATTCAATTCTAATTTTTAATATATGCTTTGAGAATCACTAATTTATTAGTATATTTGAACCCAATAATAAAACTTAAATATTATGAAGAAAACAATTACAATTCTAACGTTATTATTTGTTTCGTCAAACATTAATGCTCAATGGTTAGGAAATCTTTGGACAGCTGACGATATGAATGGAGTTACTCATGTTTTACAAGATCATATAAATGAAGATAAAGCAGTTTTAGTTGATATATCTGCGCATTGGTGTGGTCCATGTTATTCATTTCATGAAAGTCATGCTATGGGAGGAATTCATCATGATTTTGGGCCTGATGGAACAAATGAGGTGATGGTTTATTTTACTGATGTTGATGCGAGTTCTTCTGTTTCTATATTGCAAGGTGGAGCAGGTTCTGTTGGTGATTGGTTAACTGGAACAGAGTATCCGGTAATTGGACCAAACGGACAAGGATCTCTTGTTGATGGTTATTATACAACTCCAGGTGTTCCTACTTTATATTTACATTGTGGAAGTGTTGCTCCTGAAATTTCAGTTAATTATGACTGGTGGTCGTTACTTTCTAACATCAAAGGAAGTTGTCCTTCTGCATTTACTTTTAATGGTGCTGACGCTACTTTATTAAAACATGATGGAGTGGCTGGATGTCCTGCGGGTTATTCTGTACAGGTAGACTTGTATAATGCAAGCTCAAATACCTTATTAACTTCTGCGGATATTGAGTTAAGAAATCCGAATGGACAATTACTTACAACTGAAAATTGGACTGGAACTCTCGATCCTTTAAACAAAACTACTATTACTATTAATCATACTATTACTACAGCAGGTATTTATACAGCTAAAGTTATTAACCCTAATGGTACTACTGACCCAAGACCAAATGGAGACGAGGAAGAGGTTAATGTTAATTTTGGATATAGTAATGCGTATTGGGCAACTCCTATATCTATATCTGTTAGTGGTGCTAACACTACTTCTTGGTATTTAAAACAAAATAGTACAAATGGTATTGTCGCTTCTGGATTTGGAGGTGTTAACAATTACCCAGCGAATATCTCTCCAGATGAATGTTATACTCTTTTGATTCTACAAGGAGATGATGAAACTTATTCTATTACGGATGGTGCTTCTAATATTGTAGCTCAAGGTACGGTACAAGGGGAACAATATAATGCTAACTTTTCGGCAGGAACAGATCCATGGAATTCTTTAGAGAGTGTTCCGAAAAATATTTCTGTATACCCAGTACCTGCAAACCAAAGATTATTTGTTGAAGGAGATTATGATTCTTTCTCATTAATTGATGTACTTGGTAAGGTGGTTTTAACATCAAATAATATAAAATCAGTAGATATTTCTCGATTGCATGTGGGAGTATACATATTAGAGATACTTGATGGAGATAGAAAGTATAGTCAAAAAGTTCAGATTGCTAGATAGTTTTTAATTAAAATAGTTGTTGTAATTATGAGAAAATTTATTCTTTTATTATACATAATATGTTGTTCTTTTACTTCTTTTTCTTCTCACTTTATGGGAGGGGAAATAACATGGGAATGTATTAAAGATCCTACTTCTCCAGATTATGGTAGGTATATTTTTGAAATGAAAGTGTATAGAGATTGTAGTGGAATTACCTTCTCTCAAATTTCTCAAACATTAACACATCACAATTATCCTGCTCTTGGTCAAACAACACCAATATTATTAGATTTCGTATCTATTACCGATATTTCCCCTGATGGTACTCCACTTTCAGGAAACACTTGTTTTGATTGTAATGTGGGTACAGTGGGAGCGGTAGAAGAATATATTTGGAGATCTGCTCCATTAACTCTTCTAGGTACTCCACCAGCTGAAGGTTGGCATTTTACTTGGGGAAGTTGTTGTAGGAGTAGTAATATTGATAATGGAATGTCTGATATGGATTGGACCTTAAGAGCAGTTATGTATCCATATACAGATCAAGCAACAGGTAATGCAATTCCTGCAGACCCATGCTTTGATTCTTCTCCCGAGTTTAAAGAGTTGGCAAAAACAATTATTTGTACAGGATACGAATTTTCATATTCTCACAATGCTTCTGATGACGAGTTAGATGAGATTACTTATTTATGGGGAGAGCCTTTAGGTTCTGCTTTAACATATAATCCTTCTAACCCAAATGCTACTGCTTTAGCTTTTTCTGCTCCATATTCGGTCAATTCACCGATACCTGGTGGCCCTACGTTAGATGCTTCTACAGGTGAGATTACGTATACATCTTTTAATTCTGGTGTTTTTGTAACTTGTATAAAGGTAGAGGCGAGAAAATGTGGTCAATTAGTTGCGGAGATTTACAGAGAGGTACAGGTAGTATTGGTAGATTGTAATTTATATACACAACCTCAAGATGGTTTTAACGATCCTCCTACTATTACAGCTCCATTTACTGATCCTGTTACGAGTTTACCCTCTTATGAAGCTACCGTTTATGCAGGTCAATTAGTACAGTTTAATATAACTGCTGAAGATACTGATACTTACGCGGGTGGTCAATTTCAAGATATAACTTTAGATGCATCTGGAGGTCAGTTTGCAACCGATTATGTTTCTATAAATAATTGTGCAAATCCTCCATGTGCTACTTTTAATAATGGATCTGGTGTAACCCCACCTTTTACCTCCCCAGGAATTGTTTCAGGAGTATTTGAATGGCAAACTGATTGTTCTCATATGACTGCAGATGTAGGATGTAATACAACTTCAAATGTATTTACCTTTCTTATTAAAGCAACTGATGATTTTTGTCCTGCAAATGGAATTAGTATTGCTACAATTAAAATAACGGTTATTCCTCCAGTTCCTGATTTAAGATGTACAGAAGTATTAGAAAATGGAGATGTGCTACTTACATGGAAATATGCTGACGGAGCTCCTCCAACTCAAGAGCCTTATATGGTATGGCATTCATCGAGTCTTAGTGGACCATTTGTTTTAATTGATAGCGTTTTTCATCCAGAAACAACATTTACATATAGTGGAGTTTCTGCGAATGACGCTCCACAGTATTTTTACTTATCTACAGAAGAAGGATGTGGTATTGCTGCTGGAGATTTAAATTCAGATACTCTTTCTACAATATTTATTGATGTTGACCCTATTAATTTAGGAATTACTGCAGGAATAAATTGGAATCCAATCATAGATCCATTATTAATTTCATCTTCTAATGATTATGATTTATTTGTAAAAGAGCCAAATCCTACTTTTACTAATATACTTACAACTCCAAGTCTGACACACACACATGATGCAGAAGATTGTGATTATTATCCTGAATTTTATGTCGCAATAGAGGATAATAGTGGTTGTAAATCAAAATCAAATATAGGAACTGCTAACTTATTAGATACTATATCCCCTGCGACACCAGAAATTACAGATGTTTCTGTTGACGCAAGCGGAAAAGCTGTAATTAGTTGGACTTCTTCTTCTGGTGCAGATTTTTATGATATTTATAAAATTGATGAAGATGGTTTATTAGTGAATATAGCGACGGTTTCTGGTGTGAACAACACTACTTATTTAGATATAAACTCAAATGCGTCAAATATTGCTGAATTATTTGCTGTAAGAGCTTATGATACTTGTGGAAATTTTTCTGATACAACTAGTTTACATAATTCAATGAATTTAGAAGGAGTACTAGATGCTTGTGATCACACTATCTCTCTAGATTGGAATGATTATATAAATTGGAATGGAGGAACTCATCATTATGAAATTGTAATTAATGAGACCTCTTTAGGAGTTCCTGTTCCTTCAATTAGATTAGAGGATAATTTAACAGAATATCTGATAGAAAATGTGATAAATTCATATGTTTACTCTATTCATATTTTAGCTTATAATTCAGATTCAACTTATGTTGCAATGTCAGATAAAATTTCTATAGAGGCTGATTTACCTAAAAAGCCAGATTTTAATTATATTACTTCTACAACTGTAGATCATGATGATGGTGCTGTAGATATTTCTTGCTATATTGATAATTCAGCTGTTATATCAAAATATGAAATTGATAGATCTGAAAGAGAAACACAAATATTTGAGTATATCGCTTCTGTTCCGTTTCCATCTAGTGGAGATATGATTTATTATCGTGATGAGGGTGTAGAAACAAAAGATCACTTTTATCAGTATCATATTTTTCCTGTAGATACTTGCGGAAGAAGAGTGTCTTCTCCTATAGTTCCACTATGGGAAATTGATACTTCTTTATCTCAGACTATTTTATGCGAATCTGAGATAAATACAGAGTATGCGAATCAATTTTATCCTGAAGAATATACAAATACAGTGTTTTTTAATAATTATATTGATTGGTTAGGAGATGTTTCTCATTATAACTTGTATCGTTCTGTGAATAGAGAGCCTTTTATTCTTGTTCCACTACATACATTCTATCCAGGAGATACTTTATTATATATTGATGTAGTTTCAGAGTTTGCTAATGGAAATGGAAGATTTTGTTATTATATAGAAGCGGTTGAAGGAGGTTCAAATACATTTGGTTTTACCGAAAGAAGCTTGTCTAATATTTCTTGTGTTTCTCAGACCCCAAAATTATTTGTACCAAATACTTTTACCCCTAATGATGATGAACATAATGAACTGTTTAGACCAGTAACGGCTTTTGTTTCTGAAGAAGGATATCAGTTCACAATCTATAGTAGAACTGGAGAACAAATATTTACCACAAATGACCCTTCAAAAGGTTGGGATGGGAAATACAATGGAACTGAAGCTCAAATAGGAAATTACGTATATCATGTAGAGTACATAAATGGAATTGGCGAACTTACTGAAAAAACAGATGTAGTGTCTTTAGTCAGGTAAGTTTTTTAGTGTAATATTTTAAAAGTCCCTTTTTGGGACTTTTTTTATGCCCTATAAGGATAAAATTAGTATTTTTGCAGACAATTTAAAAAAATTGAGAACATGGAAAAACAAAATAAGATTATAGGAGAAGGATTAACATTTGATGATGTGTTAATTGTTCCTCAATACTCAGAAATATTACCTCATTTAGTTCAGACAAAGAGTCGTTTTTCTAAAAATATTGAGTTAAATGTTCCATTGGTGTCTGCTGCTATGGATACTGTTACCGAATCAGACATGGCAATTGCAATAGCTCAGGAGGGTGGAATTGGTGTTCTTCATAAAAATATGAGTATAGAATCTCAATCTTTAGAAGTAAGAAAAGTAAAGAGATCAGAAAGTGGAATGATCTTAGACCCTATTACTTTAGAGATTTCAGCTAAAGTTGGAGATGCTCTTCATATGATGAAAGAAAATAAAATTGGAGGTATTCCTGTTGTAGATTCTGATAAAAAATTAGTAGGTATTGTAACTAATCGTGACTTACGATTTGAAAAGGACTTAAATTTAAGTGTTCAACAGATTATGACCTCTGAAAATATTGTTACTACAGAGCTTACGGATTTAGAGAATGCAGAGAAAATTTTACAAGAAAAGAAGATTGAGAAGTTGCCAGTTGTAAACTCTAATAATGAATTAATAGGTTTAATTACATTTAAGGACATTATAAAAAATAGAATGAGGCCAAATGCATGTAAAGATAAGTTTGGTAGATTAAGAGTAGCTGCTGCAGTAGGAGTTACATCTGATGTAATGGATAGGATTAAGGCATTGTCAAATTCTTCAGTAGATGCTGTAATTATAGATACTGCTCATGGTCATTCTAAAGGAGTTGTAGAAATACTTAAAGAAGTAAAATCAAAATATAAAGATATTGATGTTATTGTAGGTAATATAGCAACTGCTGAAGCTGCAAAGATGTTGATTGATGCTGGAGCAGATGCAGTTAAAGTTGGTATAGGTCCTGGCTCTATTTGTACTACTAGAATTGTTGCTGGTATTGGAGTCCCTCAATTAACTGCTATTTTAGATGTGTCTTCAGTATGTAGTAAGAATAATATTCCTTTAATTGCAGATGGTGGAATTAGATATTCTGGAGATGTGGTGAAAGCATTAGTAGCAGGTGCTAGTTCTGTTATGTTAGGTTCTGTATTAGCTGGTGTGGAGGAAGCTCCAGGAGAAACTATAATCTATGAAGGTAGAAAATTTAAAACTTATAGAGGAATGGGATCTATAGAAGCAATGCAAAAAGGGTCTAAGGACAGATATTTTCAATCTGCAGAGAGTGACGTTAAAAAATTAGTTCCAGAAGGTATTGTTGGGAGAGTTCCTTATAAGGGAACTTTATCCGAAGTAGCTCATCAGATTATAGGAGGATTAAAATCCGGAATGGGATATTGTGGAGCGGAAAGTATTTACAAATTACTTTCTGCAAGATTTGTAAAGATCACATCATCAGGTATGGCAGAAAGTCACCCTCATAACGTAACAATTACTAGAGAATCTCCTAATTATAGTAGAAGATAAATTTAATAAAATAAAAATATATAAGTATGTGTAAAAATATAATTTTAGCTCTTGTATTATCAATTTCATTTTTAAGTATCAAGGCACAAGAATTAATGAATATTTCAGGAGAATCTGTAACTATTCAGGAGTTTAAAAACACCTTAATGAAAAACAATAATGATAAGGAAATAACTAAAGAATATTTAGATAGTTATGTTGATTTATTCATTAATTATAAATTAAAAGTTCTGCATGCAAAAGAGTTACAATTAGATAAAGAAGCAGAATTCATCTCTGAATTGGAAGGGTATAGAAAACAACTCGCTAAACCATATCTACAGGCTCAGGAATTTAAAGAAGAATTGATAAATGAAGCTTACGATCGAATGAAGTATGATATAAATGCTTCTCATATTCTCTTCAGACTAGATGAAAATTCACTTCCTTCAGATACTTTATTGAAATATAAGTTGGCACAAACTGTAAAACAAAGGATTGAGAGTAGAGAACTTACTTTTGCGCAAGCAGTAAAAGAATATTCAGAAGAGGATTATAATAATGGAAACTTAGGCTATTTTACTGCTTTTGATATGGTTTATAGTTTTGAAACTGCTGCATATACTACAAAAGTTGGTTCTGTTTCTGAGATTGTAAGAACACAATACGGATATCATTTATTAATGGTTAATGATAAAAGACCATCAGTAGGTCAGGTAAAAGTATCTCATATTATGTTCAGATTACCTCAAGGAGCAAATTCTGAACAGGTTAATTCAATAAAACTTAAGATTGATGAGGTACATAAAAAACTAGAAAAAGGACAAGATTTTGCATTATTAGCAGATAGATTTTCAGAAGATAGATCTACAGCTGTAAAAGGCGGTATTCTTCCTTGGTTTGGTATTAATAAAATGGCAAAAGAGTTTGAAGATGCTTCCTTCTCATTAAAAAACATAGGTGATTTTACAAGTCCTTTTAAAACAGATTTTGGTTGGCATATTGTTCTTTTAAATGATAAAAAAGTATTATCTTCCCTAGAAGAAACTAAAGAGGAGATAAAAACAAAGATTAATAAAGGATCTAGAAGCTTATTGAGTGAGTTAGCTTTGTTAAGAAAGATAAAAAAGGAATATAATTTTACAGAGAATATCTTTGTTGGTGCACGAAAAAATAATATTAAAGGATCTCTAGATTTAGATAAGTTGAAAAATGCGCAGTTAACTAAGGAAGATATTAAGAAATCTATTTGGGATAATTTAGAGTTGTTTAAATTGGATGGAATTGTGTATACACAACAAGATTTTAAAGATTTTATATTGGAGCAACAAGAAGTGGGATTAGATTTTGATTTAATTTATGATAGGTTTGTAGATTTCAGTTGTTTAGAGTATGAAGAGCGTAATTTAGAGGAGAAGTATCCAGACTATAAGATATTGTTAAATGAATTCAGGGACGGGATTTTACTTTTTGAGTTAACTAGTAAGTTAGTCTGGACAAAAGCTATGGAGGACACATTAGGATTGCAGAATTATTATAACAATAATTTAGAAAAATATTGGTGGGACGAAAGAGTAGAGGCAAATATTTATACTTGTGCAAATTCTAAGGTGTTAAACAGATTAAAAAGAATGTTGTCTAAAAAGAAGGAGGAGACTACAACTGAACATATTTTGGATGAAATAAATAAAAATAATCCATTAAATTTACAAGTAAGTGGGGATAAGTATTCTAAAGGAGATAATAAGTTTGTAGATAAAGTAGAATGGCAAAAAGGTATTTATGTCTTAGAGACAACAGAGGAAGCGATTATTTTAGTTGAGGTATTAAAACTCTTACCTTCAGAGCAAAAGAAATTGAGTGATACTAAAGGAAAAGTTATAGCAGATTATCAAACATATTTAGAGAATACATGGTTAACTGAATTAAGACGTAAGTATAGAGTTACAGTAAATCAAGAAGTGTTATATTCTATAATTAAATAAATTGAATAGAATACTATTATATTTGTTTTCAGTCTTATTATTTTCTTGTTCTTCAGAGAAGAAAGACAACTATTTAGCATCATACAAAAATGAACATTTATTGTTAGAAGAGGTGTATGATAATATACCTCTAAACATATCAGATACTAACACATATATTTCCAATTATGTAAATGACTGGTTNAAAANNAAAGTAGTTTACANTAAAGCNAAATTATATATTGATGAAGAAGGTCAAGAAATTAGTTCNGCTGTAAATAATTTTAAAGAAANTTTATTGATTCATAAATATCAGNTGGAATTNTTAGATAATCAGTTTGANACAANAGTTCAGNANTCAGATATAGANGAGTATTATNGTCAATATTCTNATGATTTTATTTTACATAAAGATATTNTGNAGGCTNGATTGNTNGTAGTAAATAAAGAAAGTTTAAATTTAAGTAAATTAAGANGTTTAATTANTACACANTCTGNAGNAGAANTTGTAGAGTTACAAGATTTCTGTGAGATGTATGCGGANAATAGCTTTTTNAACGATTCTGTTTGGATATATCTNNCAGAGATAAGTCATAANTTACCAACTGATGAAAAACAAAANAANAAACTTATTTCTTATAAAAATAAAATACATAGTTTTACAGATGATAATTTTANNTATTTAATTTTTGTAAAGGATTATCAAATAAAAGGAAAGAAAAGTCCGTTACCATTTGTGTTTAATACTATAAGAGAGATATTACAAAACAAGAATAAAAGANANTTTATAAACAGNCTAGAAGATAAGTTATATANNGANGCNTTGTCTTCAGAACANATTAAAATATACTAATGAAAAAAACGATTTTTNTATTTCTATTTTTATTTATTACTANCNATTNATTTTCTCAAGTNATTGANAAGATTGTNGCTNTAGTAGGTGATGANATNGTNTTGGCTTCNGATGTAGAAACTCAATATTTGCAATATTTATCTCAAGGATATACNGAGANAGAAGAGGTGAGATGTCAGATTATAGAAGATTTATTATATCANAAGTTATTNGCTCATCAGGCGAAATTAGATAGTNTTGATGTTTCAGAAGATGAAGTAAATAANGAACTAGAAAGAAGNCTTTCAACTTTCACTTCTCAATTAGGATCACAATCTGCACTAGAAGAATATTTCGGAAAATCTATTCTAGATATTAAAAATGAGTTTTANGATATAATTTACAATCAGCTTTTAAGTCAAAGAATGCAATCTTCTATTACCTCATCTGTAANTATTACTCCAGAGGAAGTGAAACATTTTTATGCTANGATGTCTGANGAGAGTGATTTACCACTAATNCCTNCTCAAATTCAGATTTCTCAGATAGTAAAAATACCAGAAATTAATACTGAAGAAAAATCTAGNATTAGGAAAAAATTAATTTCCTTTAGNGANAGAATTAAAAAAGGAGAGGATTTTAAAGTNNTAGCAACTTTATANTCGGATGATACCGAATCTGCTAAAAATGGAGGAGAACTAGGTTTTGCAAACAGNGGTGATTTAGTTCCTGAGTTTGAGTCTGCTGCATTTGCATTAAAAGGGAATGAAATATCTGAAGTAATAGAAACTAAATTTGGATACCACATCATTCAACTTNTAGAAAGAAGAGGAGAGTCTGTAAATGTTCGTCATATACTTATGAAACCAAAAGTTTCATCTGCAGCTCTACTTGNTGCAAAANAACAATTAGAAAAGGTAGAAGNTTTAATGAATGANGGAAGTTTAAGCTTTGAAGAGGCTTCTAAAAACCATTCGGATGATATTAGTAAAAANAATGGGGGATTATTGGTAAACCCTCAAACGGGTTCNTCTTTGTTTACCATTGACCAATTACCAGTNAATATTAGGTATTCTGCCGAAAGAATGAANGNAGGNNATATTTCTTCTATTTCTCAGTTTGTTATGGAGGATGGAAAAAAAGCNTACAGAATAATAAAAATNACCAAAAAGATNGAAGANCATGAAGCGAATCTGGTAGATGATTTTACACAAATAAATGANGCAGCCTTAAGNGCTAAGAAACAGGATAAAATANCAGAATGGGTATCGAAAAAGATATTGAGTACTTATGTGANATTAGNAGTAGAATTAGNANATTGTGAAGTTCTAAAAAAATGGAGAAAATAATTATGGATAGTAATAATGATGTACANTTGCTAGATGAATTTGTTGTAAAATACAATAATTTCAGGANAGAAATTTCAAAAGTAATTGTAGGGCAAGATCAGGTAGTAAAAGAAGTTTTAATTTCTATTTTCTGTAANGGACATTGTTTGTTAGTAGGNGTTCCAGGACTTGCAAAAACCCTTTTAGTACAAACTATTTCNGATACNTTAGGAATGANTTTTAACAGAATTCAGTTTACGCCAGATTTAATGCCTTCTGATATNGTAGGNTCNGAAATACTAGATGAAAACAGGAGTTTTAAGTTTATTANAGGGCCTATTTTTTCTAANATTATTTTAGCTGATGAGATAAATAGAACTCCNCCAAAAACACAATCTGCATTATTAGAGGCTATGCAAGAAAAATCAGTAACTAATGCGGGTAATACATATNATTTAGNTAAACCATTTTTTGTNCTAGCTACTCAAAATCCAATTGAGCAAGAAGGAACTTACCCTTTACCAGAGGCACAGTTAGATAGATTTATGTTTAATGTAATTTTAGATTATCCTAAATATGANGAGGAGGTGCAAATTGTAAAACAAACTACAACCAANAATTCTACTAATTTATCTACAATTATGNCTTCNGAAGATATTTTGAAGTATCAGGANTTAATAAGAAGAATTCCAGTTGCNGANAATGTATTNGAATATGTAGTTAGTTTGGTAAATAAAACAAGACCAAACTCGGAGAAAGGAAATACAGATATGAAACAATATATAGAGTGGGGAGCTGGACCAAGGGCTTCTCAATTTATGTTACTTGCAGCTAAATGTAATGCAGCTATCAATGGTAAGTATTCCCCTGATATTGAAGATGTAAGAGTGGTATCTAAACCAATTTTGCGTCATAGGTTAGTAAAGAACTATAAAGCAGAAGCAGAAGGTATTACTATAGATAATATAATTGAAAATTTATTGTAAATGTTATTGCCAATTGTTTCTTTTGGATCTCCCGTTTTAAGAAAAAAATGTAAGGAAGTCAATTTAGATTACCCAGAATTAGATGATTTATTAGAAAATATGTGGGAAACCATGTACAAGTCGAGTGGAGTAGGTTTAGCTGCTCCGCAAATAAATAAATCTATTCGAATTTTTTTAATTGATACTGAACCTTTTATAGAAGAGGAATTAAAAGATAAAGCTGTAAAAAAAACATTTATAAACGCTACAATTCTGTCTGAAGATGGTGAAGAATGGAGTTTTAATGAAGGATGTCTTTCTATCCCAGATATCAGAGAAGATGTTAAAAGAAAACCTATTATTACGATAAAGTATCAGGATGAAAACTTTGATTGGCATACAGATACTTTTGATGGATTAACTGCTCGTGTTATACAGCACGAATACGACCATATTGAGGGTAAATTATTTATAGATTATATTTCTCCTTTACGAAAAAGAATGATTAAAAGGAAATTAGAAAAGATTACTCAAGGTAATATACAAGTTGGTTACAAAATGCAGTTTCCTAAATAGTTATTTAATTACTACCTTAAACATTTCTTTTTCTCCAATATAACCCTTTAATATATCTCCAGGATATACTTTTCCTACACCTTCTGGTGTCCCGGTATAAATTAGATCACCAATTTTCATAGTGTAAAACTGTGATATATAGGAGATGATTTTATCAAAATTAAAGAGCATATTCTTCGAGTTCCCTTTCTGAACTTGTTCTCCATTTTTCTCTAAACTAAAAGGAATATTATCCAATGTTAATTCTGATTTTTCAATGAAGGATTTGCTTATTTGTGCCGATCCATCAAAACCTTTTGCTTTTTCCCAAGGAAGTCCTTTCTGCTTACATTCTTGTTGAATGTCTCTAGCTGTGAAATCAATACCTAAACCAATTTGTGAGTAGTATTTATGTGCAAATCTTTCTTTAATATGTTTTCCTGTTTTATTTATCCTTACAACCAACTCTGTTTCGTAATGAATATCTTCCGAAAAGTGTGGTATAAAAAAGGGATGTCCTTTTGGTTGAATTGAAGTATCTGGTTTTAAGAAGAATAATGGTTCATCGGGTAAGTCATTTCCTAATTCTTTTACATGATTTAAATAATTTCTTCCAATACAAATTATTTTCATTTCTTAAGAATTAAATTTATTTTCTAACCTCATTTTATCTGCAAAATTCTTCATTACATTTTTGGTGTATAATGGAAAATCTGCATTTTGTATCCATGAAAAATAACCTTTATTTTCTTTCCAAATTTGTTTTAGAGTAACCCCTCTATATTTTCCGAAACTAAGTATTTCCTCTCCTTGGTCATTGTATCTGACAAATCCTGCCAAATCCACAAATTTTCCACCCCTAACTGAAAATTCAGATAAGAAATTTACATTATTTTCTAACTCTTCATATTTTTCTAATTGAGATAATAATACTTCAAATGTAGCAGTAGTATCCGCTTCAGCTGAATGAGCATTTGTAAGGTCTTTATTACAGTAGAATTTATAAGCAGCAACTAATGTTCTTTGTTCCATCTTATGAAAGATATTTTGTACATCAACAGCTTTTCTATTTTTCATATCAAAATCAACTCCCGCTCTTAAGAATTCTTCAGCTAACAGAGGTATGTCAAATTTATTGGAATTATAACCCCCTAGATCAGAGTTGTGTAATAGCTCTGAAATTTCGGAAGCAAGTTCCTTAAAAGTAGGTTCATTTTCTACTTTCTTATCAGATATTCCGTGAATTTGAGTACTTTCTATAGGAATAGGAATTGTTGGATTTACAAGCCACGTTTTACTTTCTTTATTTCCATTTGGAAACACTTTTAAGATTGCAATTTCTACAATTCTATCTTTTGCTATTTGTACTCCTGTAGTCTCAAGATCAAAGAATACAATGGGTTTTTCTAATTTCAAATTCATTTTCTAAAGTATAAAAAAGCCCCAAGTTTCCTTGAGGCTTTTGAATTGTTTATAATTACTTAAACAACTTGGCTTGTGTCAAATTGTTCTAGATAATCTGCAACTTTTCTAACAAATTGCCCTCCAAGAGCTCCATCTACAACTCTGTGGTCGTAAGATAAAGACAAGAACATCATATGACGAATTGCAATTACATCACCATACTCAGTTTCTAATACAACAGGTTTCTTTTTAATAATACCACAAGCCATAATAGCTACTTGAGGTTGGTTAATAATAGGTGTCCCCATTTCATTTCCAAAGGATCCGACATTTGTCATTGTAATTGTACCTCCTTGTATATCGTCAGGATTTAATTGACTTGCTCTTGCTCTTGTAGCTAAATCATTAACTGATTTTGTTATCCCAACTAAATTTTTATTCTGACATTCTTTAATTACAGGAACAATAAGGTTTCCATCAGGAAGAGCGGCTGCCATACCTATGTTGACATTTTTATGAATATGAATATTTGTTCCATCAACAGAAACATTTATCATAGGGAAATCTTTAACAGCCTTTGCCATAGCCTCAATAATAATAGGAGTGAAGGTAATATTTTGTCCTTCTCTCTTTTTAAAGTCTGCTTTCACAGAATTTCTCCAGTTTACAATATTAGTCATGTCTGCTTCGACAAATGAAGTAATATGTGCAGATGTCGATTTAGACATTGTCATATGAGCAGAGATTAACTTTCTCATTCTGTCCATTTCTACAATCTCCATTTCTCCAGTATTTGGAATTGGAGTTGAAGAAGGTTTCGGAGGATCAACTTTAGCAGAAGGTGCTTCAGGAATTTCAGTTTTTGTAGGATTTTCTGAAACGCTTCCTCTTGTTTTAAGGTAAGAAACCATATCAGATTTTGTTACTCTACCATTTTTTCCTGTCCCAGGAATTGTTTCAAGTTCAGCCATTTCAATACCTTCCTCACTTGCCATACTTCTAACTAATGGAGAGTAAAATCTATCACCTGAATTAGTTATAGTTGTAGTTGATTTTTCAATTGTTTCTGTAACTTGTTGTTCTATTATTTCAACTTCCTCTGGTTTATGAGTTGTAGTATCTGTTGCTTCATTACTATCTTCTTCTGTTTCTAAAATAGCAAATACATCTCCAACTTGTACTATATCATCTGCTTCAAATAATTTTTCAATCAATTTACCTTCATGTGTAGAAGGAACTTCAGAATCTACTTTATCTGTTGCAATCTCAACAATTGTTTCGTCCAATTCTACTATCTCACCAACCTCTTTCGTCCATGATATTATAGTAGCTTCCGAAACACTTTCACCCATTTTGGGCATTATAAGTTCTACTCTTGACATTGTTTAAAATTTTTGGCAAAAATAATAAAACTATACATTCAAAATACTATTTTGATAAGGAGTTTTCATAAGGAAGTCTACTACTAATTGCAGTTCCTAAAGTTATCTCGTCTGTATATTCCAATTCATCTCCAATTGAAATGCCTCTTGCTATTGAAGAAATCTTTACCCCACTATCTTTTAATCTTCTGAATAGATAGAAGTTAGTAGTATCTCCTTCCATTGTAGTACTAAGGGTAAAAATGATTTCTTGAACCTTACCATTTTCAACTTTTTCCACCAATTCTTCTACTTTTATATCAGTTGGTCCAATTCCATCCATGGGGGATATAAGTCCTCCTAATACATGATAGATTCCTTTAAATTGCTGGGTGTTTTCCACTGCCATCATTACACGAATATCTTCTACAACACAAATAGTTCTTCTGTCTCTTTTAGGGTCCGAACAAATTTTGCATATTTCTAGGTCAGAAATAGAAAAACATTCTTTACAATAATTAATGTTATTTATAAGGTCAATAAATGAGGTCCCGAACTGATTAATGTTGTGTTTTTCTTGTTTTAGCATATGTAATACCAATCGTAAAGCAGATTTCTTTCCAATTCCGGGTAAGGAAGAAAGTTGATTTACAGCGTTTTCTACAAGTTTCGATGGAAAATTCATATTTACAAATGTATTAATTGTGTTAATTTATTTATTATATTTAGATAATTATTTTCATTTTTGCCAAAAAAATTTTATGAACCCATCAGTAATTTTACTTTGTATACTAAGTTATTTTCTTGTATTATTTTTTATTTCTTATTTAACAGGAAAAGATGATAGTAATAGTAGTTTTTTCTTGGGTAATAGAAAATCTCCTTGGTTTGTAATAGCTTATGGAATGATTGGTACCACTCTTTCAGGAATAACATTTATTTCTGTTCCAGGTTGGGTTGCTTCAAGTCAGTTTTCATATTTACAAATGGTATTTGGCTTCTTTGTCGGTTATTTTATTATTGCTAGAATCTTATTACCTCTTTACTATAAATTAGACATAACTTCTATTTATACATATTTACAGCAAAGGTTTGGTCAAAGTAGTTACAAAACAGGATCTTCTTTTTTCTTGTTATCTAGGACTATTGGAGCTTCTTTTAGATTATATCTAATAGCTTCAGTATTACAATTTGCTGTATTTGATGAGTGGAATATTCCTTTTGCATTAACTGTATTTATTACAATATTATTAATTTGGACTTATACTTATAGAAGTGGTATTAAAACAATTATATGGACAGATGCGTTACAGACTACTTTTATGCTTTCTACCGTCTTTATTATCACTTATATATTAATGAAGAATATGCAGATAGACATCTCTTCTTTATTTTCTGTAATTCATGAATCAGATTATTCTAGGGTATTCTTTTTTGATGATTGGACAGATAAGAAATATTTTTTTAAACAGTTTTTTTCAGGTGTATTTATGGCAATTGTTATGACAGGTCTTGATCAAGATCAAATGCAGAAGAATTTAAGTTGTAGAAATTTGGGTGATGCTCAAAAGAATATGTTTACTTTTAGTACAATATTAATATTTGTTGATTTAGTATTCCTTGCGTTAGGAGCAATACTTTATATCTATTCTAGCAAATTTGGTGTTGTGTTACCTGATAATCCGGATATGTTATTTCCTAACATAGCATTAAATGCTGGTCTTCCTGATTTTGTGGGAATTCTTTTTATTATTGGTATAATTGCTGCTGCATACTCTAGTGCTGACTCTGCGCTTACTTCTTTAACTACTTCTTTTTGTGTGGATATTATGGAATTTGAAAAGCATAATCCTAAGAAACAGGTTAGAACAAGAAAATATGTTCACTTATTCATGTCTTTTGTTCTTTTCTGTGTTATCATACTTTTTCATACTATTAATGATGATAGTGTCATAAAGTCTTTATTTACTGTTGCTGGTTATACCTATGGACCTCTTCTTGGGATGTATTCATTTGGATTGTTTACAAATTATAAGATTAAAGATAAATGGGTTCCTCTAGTAGCTGTTTCTTCTCCTATTATCTGTTACATTCTTAATTTATACTTTTCATTTGGATTTGAATTGTTAATTATAAATGGGATTTTAACTTTTATAGGACTATCCTTATTGAGGAGAAGTTGATTTTTTCCAAAGAGAATACATTCCTAATAAACCTGTAAGAATTAAACAACTGGAGATGATTTCTGCTTGTGTTATACCTCCAAGAATATCGTATTTGGTATTGACTCTTATTTTTTCAATAAGAAATCGTTCAATGCCGTTTAACGTAAGGTATATGAAAAATAACATCCCTGCAATATTAATTTTCTTTCTAATCCTCCACAGAAATAAGAATATAATTCCTGCCATGATTGTCTCATAAAAAGGAGTAGGGTATACATTTTCTGCTAGTTCATAACAAAAATTACCTTCACAACCAGGAATAAGAGTACCTTCATTTATCACATTATTTGGGTAGTTATAACTCCATATCCAATCTGGTAAAAACCACCAGTCTGGCTGAGTCGATGCGACAATACCCCAATCTCCATCACCACTTACATGACATCCAATTCTCCCAATTCCATAAGCTAATATAAGCGAAGGAGCAAATGCATCGATTAAATGTAATAGTTTTATACCATTCTTTTTCGCATAATAACTTACTGAGATAGCTCCAAAAATTAATCCCCCATAAAATGTAAGTCCGCTAAAAGATAATAATTGACCAATAGGGTCATTAATAAAATCTCCCCAGTTCTCTAAACTAGCAAAAATCTTTGCTCCTATAATACCACTTATTGCAGCTATCATTATCATATTTCCTACAAGTTGATGAGGAGGAACATCTTGTTCTATCCATTTAGGTTCTTTAAGCTTTGTTTTGTGTTTTTCCTTATATTTTGTGTATGCAGAAATAAGAGATACTAATATTCCTCCTATCATACTTCCTTTGGAAGAAAGGATAAATTCTTGAGGATTTTGTACCAAACTATCATAATCCAATATTGCTTCTACTAATTTAAACCCTATAAGAAATCCTCCAATGACAGAGCTTAAAAGTTCGTAATTTGTAAGTCCTTCTCCAATTTTCACTTTTTTCTTAATGATAGAAATTAAACCTTCTTCTTCCTTTCTTTTAAATTCTAGTGAAATAAAATAAGCCCCTACAATAAATGCTAGAGCTACAAAAAATCCGAATGTTTGAATCGGTAGAGGTATGTTTATACCTAATAAATCATGAATTAAGTGACTAATAGTTGGATACATGGGATATGTTTTTTATGGGTTCACATGTTACAAGTCCGTTATCGTCAAACGAATGTAACTTAATTTTTATTTTTTTCTGTACTAAATCTTCAGAAAATGGAATTTTTACCTTTATGTAATTGTCTGTAAATCCTAGTAGAAATCCATTCTTATTTTCTTGCTCAAAAAGAGCTGTTTGTGTTGTTCCTAAATACTTTTGGTAATGTGCTCTTTGTAGTTTTTCAGATAAGATACGCAACATTTTACTTCTTTCAGATCTCTTCTGTTTTTCAACTACCCCTTCAAAAGTAATTGCTAGGGTATTTTCTCTTTCCGAGTAACTAAAAACATGTAAATAGGATATAGGGAGTTCTTTGATGAAATTTAAGGTAGAATTAAAAATTTCATCTGTTTCTCCAGGAAATCCAACAATTACATCTGCTCCTATACATACATCAGGAATCTCTGAGACTATCTTTCTTACTTTATCTTTATATAGTGAGGTTCTGTATCTCCTTTTCATCTTTCCTAAAATTTTGTCGTTACCTGATTGTAATGGAATATGAAAATGAGGTAAGAATTTTTTAGATGTTTTAACAGTTTCAATAATTTCATCTGTTATAAGATTCGGTTCAATAGAAGAAATTCTATATCTTTCTATACCATCCACCATCTCTAGTTCCTTTAGCAAGTCTGAAAATCTTTTATTACCATCTCTAAACTCTCCAATATTTACTCCTGTTATTACAATTTCCTTAATTCCTTTTTTTGCAATCTTAGAAGCGTTTTTTAGAATATTTTCTATAGTATCACACCTGCTTCTTCCTCTAGCTAATGGAATAGTACAATAAGTACAAGGATAATTACATCCATCTTGTATCTTTAAAAAAGATCTCGTCCTTTCTCCTAGAGAGTAGGAAGATGTATAGTTTAAGTTTGTTATCTCACATCCATGAATTTCTCCTACTTTTTTGTTTTCTAAGTTTAATAATAAATTAGGAAGGTTAAACTTGTCATTAGCTCCAAGTACCATGTCTACCCCTTCCATTTCCGAAATAGATTTTGGCTTTAATTGTGCAAAACATCCAGTAATTACTACAAAACTATTCGGGGCAATTCTCTTTGCTTTTTTAATTAATCTTCTACATTCTTTATTTGCATTTTGGGTTACAGAACAAGTATTTATAACATATAAATCAGATTCTTGATTAAAATCATTTTTAATAAAACCAATTTCATTTAACTGACGAAATATAGTAGAACTTTCCGCAAAGTTTAGTTTACAACCTAATGTATGGAACGATACTGTCTTTCCTTTAAACATACTGCAAAAGTATTAAAAGTAAAAGTTCTGATAATTTGAAACCTACATTATTTTAAATTCGTTGATTAGAGTAAGTTAGAAACTAAAACCATACATTATGACTACAATTTTTACTAGCTCAGTATTTAAAAATATTTTATCTATTCCTAAGAAATATGTTTACTATTTCCTTTATCTCATTTTTATGTTATACAGTAATAGTGTCTTCTCACAACTAGTATCTAACTTTACGACTATCTCTTCCAATACTGGATGTGGTTCCCTTGTGGTTGAGTTTGAAGACTTGTCTACTGGTAACCCGAATACATGGTTATGGGATTTTGGAAATGGTAATACTTCTAACTTACAAAACCCAGTTTCTCTTTATCCATTCGCAGGGTTTTATACAGTTAGTTTAACTATTTCAGATGGAAT
This sequence comes from Flavobacteriales bacterium, assembly GCA_002697625.1. Classification (GTDB taxonomy): domain Bacteria; phylum Bacteroidota; class Bacteroidia; order Flavobacteriales; family BACL11. The sequence goes on along the minus strand of NZWX01000020.1, from coordinate 28,617 downwards.
TACAAATGATATTAGTACTTTTGTTAATTATATAAAGGTATATGAAAAACCAATAGCAGATTTATCTGTAGGAATGACCTCTATTTGCGTCCCGAATGAATTAGATTTCTCGGATGAATCTCATTATTCCAACAATATTCTTTCTTGGATTTGGGATTTTGGTGATGGAGGAAGTAGTAATATGCAGAATCCAACTTATGAGTATTCAGACCCTGGATTATATACAGTTTCTTTATCAGTTATTGATGATAGAGGTTGTGAAAGTTTAGTAATAATGGATAATTTAATTGATGCAAAAGAAGTTCCTATTGCTGATTTTGATTTGGATATTAGTACCTCATGTGATCCTTTTGAAATAATTAGTTTTCAAAACAATTCTCAGTATTCAATTAGCTATGATTGGAATTTTGGAGATGGACAAAGTTCTAATACTCAAAATCCTCAACATAATTATTCTTCTGGCATTTATGATATTAAATTAGTTGCAGATAATGGTGTGTGTGCTGACACATTAATTCAGAATAATTTAATAGAGATAGGAGCGATAGTAATTACTGATTTTGAAAGTAATGTTTCTTCTATTTGTAAAAATAATAATGTGCAATTTACAGATATCTCAAATTACAATCCTGATACTTGGAGTTGGGACTTTGGGGATGGACAGACATCCACTTTACAAAACCCATCCCACATATATCAAGATGCCGGAATATATACAGTTAGTTTAACTACTTCTAAAAATGGAGAATGTATTTCAATCATAGAAAAAATTGATCTTATTGAAGTATTTGAAGATATTGAAATCAATATTTCATCAAATGACACAGTAAGTTGCACACTACCATTTCATGTTTCTTTCCAGGATAATACAACAAATGCAATTTCTTGGAATTGGAATTTTGAAAATGGAGATTCGTCTAATTTACAAAACCCAAATATTGTATTTAATACTTATGATAATTTTGATGTAGAATTGACTGTAACTGATATAAATGGATGTGTTTCCACGATTACTGAAACAGATTTCATTATTACAGATATGTTAAAACCAGATTTATCTATTTCTGATTCTATTATTTGTGACTCAGATATAATAGATTTTACAGATTTATCCACATCTTTCTTTCCCATTACTTATTATTTGTGGGATTTTGGAGATGGTCAAATATCTACTTCGCAAAACCCACAGCATCAGTTTGTTGGAGTGAATACTTTTGATATTACTTTATCAATAGAAAATGATCAAGGGTGTTCAGAAGAACTTATATTAACGTCTTTGATTAAAACGGTAGGTCCTGCTACATCAGACTTTGAAGCAGACAGATTAATTAGTTGTGCAGGAGAAAATATTAACTTTACAGATTTAAGTTCATCTTCAACTATTATCTCCTCTTGGGAGTGGGATTTTGGTGATGGAAGTTCTTCTGTAATTCAGAATCCTACTTACCAATATAATCAAACAGGAAATTTTGATGTAACATTAATTACAGGAGAGGGGATATGTACAGATACTCTCATTAAGAATCTCTATATTAAAATTATAGAACCATCTGCTTTCTTCATACCAGAATATAATTGTGTTGAACCCTTAATGGTGAATTTTTCTAACGAATCTTCTGGTGCAGATTTTGTTGAATGGGACTTTGGTGATGGATTTACTTCTACAGATTTTGATCCGATTCATGTGTATTCTACCCCTGGAGTTTATAATGTGTCTTTAAAAGTAACTAATAATGTAACACTTTGTACTCATGAGTATATAGAACAAGTACATGTGTTTTTTCCCATAGCAGATTTCACTTACTTTATAAATAGTCATAATTCCTTAGAGGATTCGGTTGTATGTTTACCAAATAGACGTTCTTATATTGAGATTTTATCTCCAAATGTAAGAAATTATAGAATAGATTGGGGAGATGGATATCTTGGCTTTAATCGTGTAGATCATCTTTATACTACACCAGGAATTTATGATGTCACTTTAATGATAACTGATGATCATACATGTAAAGATACTTTAGTTATTGAAGATATGTTCCGTGTTACTCAAGTTGAGACTGATTTTGCAATTAATAATGTTCAGGGATGCAATACGTTGACAGTTGATTTTGAGGATTTATCTTCTGTAACTTCATATGTTATTTGGGATTTTGGTGATGGTTCAACCTCTTTTTTAAATAACCCTCAACATGTTTATACAAATGAAGGATTTTACGATATAACCTTGTTTTCAAAATCCATTGAAGGATGTAAAGATACTTTAGTTATAGAGGACTATATAAAATTTGTTTATCCAGAAATAGACTTTGATATTAGTGATGATAAAATATGTAAAAATGATGAGGTTGTATTTGTTGACTCTTCAAAAGGAATTTCTCTTGAATACAATTGGGATTTTGGGGATGGTACCACATCTTCTTCAATAAGTCCAATACATAGTTTTAATTCTATAGGTGTATTTCCTATAAGTTTAATTATTACTGATACTTTTGGATGTGTCTCAGTTAAAAATGTAGATACTATAAAAGTTCAAGAGGTAGAAGCGAATTTTACTTCAAATACTATTACTTCTAATTGTCCTCCGCTTATTACTACGTTTTCAAATCAATCTGTAGGAAACATTATAAATTATACATGGGATTTTGGAGATGGTCTTAACTCAAGTCAGATAAGTCCATCACACTTGTACTCTTTTTCAGGAGAGTTTGACGTTCAGTTAGTTGTAGAAGATGATTTTGCTTGTAAGGATACATTAAAATATATTAATTTAATATCAATATTTGGACCTAGTGGAAGCTTTACATTTAGTACAAACACAATGTGTCATTACGATTCTGTTGAGTTTACTTCAAATGTTCAGAATACAGATTTGTATTTATGGGATTTTGGAGATGGAATATTTTCAACTGACAGTCATCCAACACATTCTTATTCTTCTGGCAGTTATTTTCACCCAACACTAGTAATTGAAAATTCATCTTCATGTCAGATAATAGTTTCTTCTGATGATTCTATACAGGTAGTAGAAATAACTGTAGATGCAGGATTAGATAAATTACTTTGTTTTGGAGATACTGTATTATTAGAATCCATTGGTTCAGCTACTAATTATATATGGAATTCTTCTCCTTATTTATTGCAAGATTCAATCGCCAATACTCTTGCTTTCCCTTTAGAAAACAATATGTTTTACATTACAAATTCAGATGGAATGTGTTTTGCAACGGATTCAGTATTTGTGATAGTAGATACGAATATACCTGAACCATTTTTTACTACCTTAAAAAATTGTTATTTGGACAGTATGGAATTATATGGTGATGCGGGAATCAATGCTTCTTCATTTTCATGGGAATGGACAATTCTTGGACAAAACTTATATAGTCAGGATGATTATTTTCAATTCGATACTATCGGATTGTACAATGTAGACTTATTAGTAAAAAACTTAGACAATAATTGTGATGCGAAAACTAGTCAAATTGTAGAGGTTTTACCACTTCCACAAGTAAATTTTAGAACCGATGAGGTTTGTTTTGGTCAGAAAACAAATTTTACAAATCTTTCAGGAAGTGATGTTACCTCAGTTCTATGGAGTTTTGGAGATGGATATCAATCTTCATCTAATTCAAATCCCAGCATTCTTTTTTCTTCTCCTGGTATTTTTAATTCTACATTAGTTGTAAATTCAGATTTAGGATGTTTAAATGCTATAACAAAAGAAGTGTTAGTTCATGAAAATCCAGAAGTATTTTTAAATATTTCTGAAGTCTGTGAAGGTTTTGAAAGTGAATTTACATCTATAATTGTATTAAATGATGGATATATTACAGATTGGACCTGGGACTTTGGAGATGCAAGTATACTTTCAGACACAGAACATAATTCTCATGTTTATGAAAAGTGGGGAGCGTTTGATGTTAGTTTACAGGTAAGATCAAATTTTGGGTGTATTAGTTCTGTTAATGAGCAAGCAATTGTAAATCCTAATCCCGAGATTTTATTTGATGTAGAACAGATTTGTAAGGGAGATATCACAAGATTTACTTCACAAGCATCAATTATAGAAGGTGATATCTTACATTATTCTTGGAGTTTTGGTGATGGAAACACATCAGTATTTACTAATTCTTCAAATGAATATTCTCAAGCAGGAATTTATCCAGTCAATTTATTAGTTAGTTCAGCAAAAGGATGTTCTTCTAATCTAGAGAAACAAATAAAGATTTTTGATCTTCCTGAAGTACATTTTTTAGTTGATAGAGAAGTTTGTGAATTAGAACAGATTAATTTTATAAATAATACAAATTCAGATGATATAATTATAGAATATAATTGGGATTTTGGAGACAGAATCATTTCTTCTGAAAAGAATCCTTCACATTCTTATAAAAACTCAGGAATATATGATGTTTTATTGTCAGTTGAAACTGTTAATGGTTGTAAAAATCTTAATTTAAAGGATAGTTTTATAATTGTTCATAAAAACCCAATTGCCGAGTTTGATATGTCTGACAGAAGGGTAAGTGTTTTGGATTCAGAGGTATTATTTACAAATAATTCAGGTTCTGACTTGTTCTTTGAGTGGGATTTTGATAATGGAATAATAGATTCAGATAATACTGATGTTATAATTAATTTTATAGAAGCAGGAAATTATGATGTATTATTGTATGTTGAGAATGATATTGGTTGTTCAGATGAAATAACACATCAGGTTATTGTTGGTGAAGAATTTTCAGTTTTTGTTCCTACTGCATTTACCCCTAATAATGATGGATTAAATGATGAGTTTCTATCTTCTACACAAGGTGTTTATGAATTTGAGATGAAGATATTTAATAGGTGGGGAGAGTTGATTTTTTCTTCAGATAATAAGGATTTTGGATGGGATGGATATTCCTCTAATACAGGAAATTTTATGGAAAATGGTACTTATCTTTATTCAATAAGAGTTACAGATTACAATGATAAGACATGGGTGTATAATGGAGAGGTAAACTTGATGAAATAAATATATTTATTAATAAATTAGCCGAACTAATATTTGTAAAATGAATTTTAGATTCTTCTTTTTTATTTATATCTTTTTTTTGTTTTCATGTTCTACTAAATATGATAATTCAAATTTAAAAATATTTAAATACAATGAGTCCAATGGAATTTCTACATTAGACCCTGTATTTGCAAAGGATAAGGCAACAATTTGGGCCACTTCTCAATTATTTAATTCATTAGTTAAGATGGGGAGTAATCTAGAAGTTGATCCGTCTGTTGCATCCAGTTGGAAAATTTCTGAAGATGGATTATTATACACCTTTTATCTCAGAGAAGATGTGTTCTTTCATGATAATGAAATTTTCAAAGAAGGAAGAGGTAGAAGGGTGGTTGCTTCTGATTTTGTATATTCTTTTGACAGATTACTACGTGAAGATTTAGCAGCTCCTGGTTCTTGGGTGTTTAATAATGTTTCTTCATATTCTGCAATAAATGATACAACCTTACAGATTTATTTAAAACAATCTTTTCCTCCTTTTTTATCTTTATTAAGCATGCAATATTGTTCAGTTGTCCCATTTGAATGTGCTGATACAAAGGATTTCCGTTCCAATCCAGTGGGAACCGGTCCGTTTCAATTTAAATATTGGCAAGAAGGTGTAAAGCTGGTTTTAAGAAAAAACAACAACTATTTTGAACACGAAAATGGAGTAAAACTACCATATTTAGATGCTGTTTCAATTACTTTTATTAAGGATAAACAATCTGAATTTCTGAGTTTTTTACAAGGTGATGTGGATTTTATTTCAGGAATAGACCCTTCTTACAAAGATGAGATATTAAATAGAGATGGATCGTTACAAGACAAATATTCAGAGAAAATTAATTTAGAATCTCTACCTTTTTTAAATACAGAGTATCTAGGGTTTTTATTAGATGGAACAAGTGAAACTTCAGAGAATATATATCTAAGAAAAGCTATAAACTCTGCAATAGATAAAGATAAGATGCTAAAGTATTTGAGGAATAACATAGGGATTGCCGCTAATAATGGTTTTATACCTAATGGATTACCTTCTTTTTCCGATACTTTAATTTATGATGAATACAATCAAGTTAAGGCGCTAGATTATTTAGAAAAAGCTGGATTCCCAAATGGACAGGGATTAGAACCTATAATTTTACACACTACATCTTCCTATTTGGATTTTTGTGAGTTTATACAATCTGAAGTAAAAAAAATAGGTATTGAGTTAAAGATTGAAGTAAATCCACCATCTACACATAGGCAAATGGTCGCTACATCAAAACTGGATTTTTTTAGGGGTAGTTGGATGGCTGATTATCCAGATGCGGAGAATTATCTTTCCTTGTTTTATAGTGGTAATTTTTGTCCTGATGGACCCAACTATACTCATTTCCACAATGAGGAATTTGATATATTGTATGAGAAGTCTGTAAAAGAAACAAATATCAAAAAGAGAATAGCGATGTATCAAAAATTAGATGGAATAATAATGCAAAATATGGCAATTATTCCCTTGTATTACGATCAGATTATTCGTTTTACTAATAAAAATATTTCAGGGTTCAACTCCAATGCGCAAAATAGTCTAAACCTTATATATTTGAAGAAGGAGTAGAGTTTACTATTTACCTTTTTTCATTATCTTTGTATTTAATATTATTTACTTATGAACAATAAAGTTCTTTTTATTATATTTTCTCTCCTCCTTTCTTTTGCTGTTCAGGCTCAGATAGGAATAACTAACAATGCGCCTAATAATAATCCAACACATTTAATAAGTAATGTTTTAGTTGGAGGAGGAGTTAGTATAAGTAATATTCAGTTTTCAGGTAATAATCAACAAATAGGATACTTTTCAAATGGGAATAGTATAGGAATGCAAAGTGGAATTGTTATGAGTTCAGGACATGTTACAGATGCAGATTTAGGAGGAAACCCTTCTTCAAATAATACTCCTGCCAATGGTTCACAATGTAATAATGTTGTAGGTACTATTTGTAATGACTTGTATACTGTTGCAAATTCAGTACCTCCACTGGTTGGTCAAGGTTTCTCAGTGTCTGACATCAATGACATGTGTGTATTAGAGTTTGATTTTATACCCGAATCAGATACCATCATTTTTAATTATAGTTTTGGTTCTGAGGAATATTTAACTTGGGTTAATTCTTCTTATAATGATGTTTTTGGGTTTTTTATTAGTGGACCAGGAATAACAGGAATATATTCTAGTCCGGCGGGTTTTCCAAACGGATCTCAAAATATAGCGGTAGTTCCTAATAGTAATCCACCATTGCCTATTACAGTTAGTTCAGTTCACCCTGCATATAATGGAATCTATTATAATAACGGAAATACTAATATTTCATATAATGGATATACAGATGTTTTTACAGCAATGGCCGTTGTTCAGCCTTGCGAAACTTATCATATTCGTTTAGCAATAGCAGATGGATCTGACGATTATTTAGATTCTGGTGTTTTTTTAGAAGCAAATAGTTTTTCTTCAACAGCGGTTAGTATTGATACGAATATGGTAAGTATTGTTTCAGACACATTATTTGTAGAATGTTTAGATTCTACACTGGTTTTAGATGCTGGAATTACAAATTCTAATTATTCAGTTTTATGGAGTACAGGAGACACAACAACATCTATATTTGTTGGTCCTGGACAATATTTTTATACAGCAACTAATGGTAGCTGTGTATTATTTTCTGATACTGTTGCTATTTATAATCAGTCTATTATTCAAAAAGATACAATTGTAAATCAGATTTCATGTTTTGGATTAACGGATGGTTCTGTTGATTTGTCAGTTTCAGGTGGGACCCCTCCTTATAATTTTTTCTGGCATGATTCTGTTAGTGGATTTAATTCTATTTCAGAAGATTTAAATAATCTTTCTGAAGGTGTGTATCATTGCGTAATAACAGATTCGAACTTATGTCCTACACCAATGATTTCGGTAAGTATTGTAGAGCCTTCTTCTTTAGTGGATAGTTCTACCTATACAAACGTAAGTTGTTATGGTTTAAACGATGGAGAGATAAGTTTAATTTTATCTGGAGGAACGCAGCCTTATAATGTTAGTTGGAGTTCTTTAGGTGGATATAATAATAATGGAGTCAATATTTCAAATTTGGGTATGGATGTGTATACAGCAACAATTACAGACGCAAACAATTGTGGACCGATTTTTGAATCAATTACCATCACTGAACCATCTGATATTACTTTGTATGGAAATTCAACTAATGTGAGTTGTTTTGGATTTAATGATGGAAGTGTTGACTTAACTACAACTGGAGCTGGTTTAATTTTTAATTGGACAGGACCAAATGGATATACTTCAAATCAAGAGGATATTTCGTTATTAGAACCAGGAATATATACCATTAATATAACAGACAGTACAGGATGTATTGGACCTTCATCATCTTATGTTATAACTGAACCTTCAGAAATTATAGTTTCTCATGTTATTACAGATGTTAGTTGTAACGGATTAAATGACGGAAGTATTGACTTAAATATATCAGGTGGTTTTGGTAATTATACTACAATTTGGAATAGCCCTAATGGATATTTTAATATCTCTGAAGATGCATTTAGTTTGATAGCGGGTCTTTACAATTATACTATTACAGATGTAAACGGTTGTTCTCCTTCAGTAAATCATTCTCCATTAGTAGTATCTCAGCCTACAGAAATACAATTTTCTACATCAGTAGTAGATGAAAGTTGTTATTCATATGCGGATGGTGCTATTGATGTATCCATAACATCATCTGGAGTATATACGTTTTCTTGGATTGGACCTAATTCATTTAGCTCTGGGAATTTAAACATCTCCTCATTAGAAGCTGGTGCGTATAATTTAACAATCACAGATGCAAATAATTGTCAAACATTAGTTACAGAATCAGTAGGAATAGGGAATATTATTTTTGTAGATACATTTATTACTAATATTAGTTGTAATGGGGTAAATGATGGAAATATTATTTTATTAACTCCAAACGCTACAAATCCTACTTTTTCCTGGACAGGACCTAATAATTTTTCATCTACAAACTCTCAGGTTTTTAATTTAACATCAGGAATGTATTCTGTTGTAGTTAATGACACCTTTAATTGTCCTAAACAATTAAACTTCTCAATAACATCACCAAATCCATTATATATTTCTACATCTGTTACGGATGAGAGTTGCGAAACTTATTCTGATGGATCGATAGAAGTTTATGTTTCTGGTGGTACACCAAATTATTCATTCGTATGGAGTAATGGAATTACTGATTCAGTAAATTCAAATTTAACACATGGTGATTACATACTTAACATTTATGATAATAACAATTGTATAATTACCGATACTTTTACTGTTTCATTATATTTATTTGATACCATTAGAACTATTACAAATGTTAGTTGTTTTGGAGGTTCTGATGGAAGTATTGATTTAGAAATTATTGGAGGTAATACTCCTTTTCTTTATAATTGGAATACTGGTGCTACTTCACAAGATTTAGCAAATATCCCGTCTTCTGTTTATACTATAAATATTACTGATGCTACTAATTGTACCATTAGTAGAGATGTTATAATTACTGAACCACAACAATTAACTGCTGTAACTAATACAACTTCAGTATCTTGTTTCGGGGATAGTACTGCGACAGCTAATATTCAAATAAATGGTGGTATTTCTCCATATATTTTAGACTGGGGAGTTACAGATACTTCTGCAATGTGGGCAGGTTTTCATTCATATACAATAACAGATGATAACAATTGTAAGTATACCGATTCGGTAGAGATTTTGCAAAATGATTCTATGCAGATAAATTATACTATAACTGATATACAGTGTTATGGTGAGTTTACCGGCAGTATTGAGCTTCAGATTGCGCAAGGTACAGGTACTCCTCCATATTATTATACCTGGTTGGGTCCTAATAACTTTTCATCTAATTCTGAAGATTTATATAATTTAGAATCTGGCAGTTATTCTCTTGAGATATTAGACGCAAATTTATGTAGTCAACAATTACAATTATATGTAAATCAACCACAACAATTATCTCAAACTACAAACATTAGTATTTCTAATTATTCTGGATATAATATACGATGTAAAGGAGAAAACTCTGGTTGGATTGAGTTGTCTGTCTCTGGAGGGTATGGTCCATATTCTTATTTGTGGAATAATGGAGATCAAACTGATAGTATATATAATTTATATGCAGGATCATATTCGGTTATTATTACGGATTCGTTAGGATGTACAGAAAATTTAAATATAAATCTAAATGAACCTTTAAGTTATATTTCTGCTGAGGTTCTTCCTACTTCTAATTTTAATGGGTTTAACATCAGTTGTTTTAGTTTTAATGACGGTTCAGTAACAGTTAATCCAACTGATGGTATTTCTCCTTATACTTATTTTTGGAATACTGAAGAAACTACTAAATCAATAAATAATTTGTATAGCGGGTATTATGAAGTACTAGTTTATGACAATAACATGTGTTTAGCAATCGATTCAATTACTTTAGACCAACCTACAGAATTGTTTTTTGATTTGTTTTATTTCACAGATACGTGTGACAGAGGGGTTGGTAAAGCTGAGTTTACCGCATCTGGAGGAGTCCCTTCTTATACTGCATCCTGGTCAAATGGGGTAGAAGATACAATTGTAGAAAATTTGTTTGAAGGAGAATATACAGTACAAATCACTGACGCGAATATGTGTATACAATCGGATAGTTTTACTATTGAAAATTTAGAAGGCCCTATTGCTAGTTTTGAAGCCTATCCTTACCATAAAAGATTTTTTGATCAACAGAATGAACCTTTCTATTTTGTAGATTTAACTAATACATTTTGGTCAGATATAAAAAGTTGGACTTGGGATTTTGGAGATGGTACTTTTGCTTACGATTCTGTCGTTTCTCATATTTATTCTGAAAGCGGGTGGTATACAGTTCATTTGCAAATTGAAACAGAACATAACTGTATTGATACAATTAGTAAACAAGTTGTGGTTGATGAATATAGTTTTTACATTCCAAATTCGTTTAAGCCATCTAGTAGTATAGCTGATAACACTATTTTTAAGGGTTACGGAATAGGTGTCAAGGAATATGAGTTAAAAGTGTTTTCTAGATGGGGAGAACTAATATTTGACACTAATAATCTTGAGGACTATTGGGATGGTACTTATCATAATAATGAAAATTTATGCCCTATTGGAGTCTATACTTACACTGTTTTTATAGAAAATATATATGAAGAAATTTTCAAGTATCAGGGCCAGGTAAAATTACTAAGATAAAAAAAGAATATATTTGTACAATGATTTTTAAAAGATTGTTTTTTTCACTATTTACTTTTTTACTTTTAGATTTTTCTAATGCTCAATCTTATAATGACGGACCAATTTTAGTTGATGTCAAACTTAGGGAAGTTCAAGGTAATTTTGCAGCGACAGATGAAGCTTTATTAGGTATTGGATTTGCTCCAGACGAACTAGTGTTTAAAATATGGACTCAAGACAATCTTTTAACATATCCTTGGACTGGTGGAAGTTGTTTGCAAGATTTTAATTTTACACCTATTGTAGGTGGAGGTAACTCAATTGATTTTAACTCCACTTTTGCAAATTTTAATTTTCCTACAATAACTGTTCCTCAATATTTAAATTTTAAAATTGATGCATGGGAAGATGACATTCCTTCAGATGGACTTAATCTTGGTGCCCTTGGAGGGTTCTGTAATCAAGGACAAGTGTGTGATTGGAATGATAATGTGTGTTGTGGAGTCACTTTATTTGGGTTGTGTGTTGGTATAGAGACAGGTGATGATTATAGGTGTGATGCAAATCCATTTTATCAGGGATTATCGTATAGAAATGGACCTCCATGTCAATGGTATTCTCATGGTTATTTAAATGGTAGTGGGTGTGTTAATCCATCTACTCAGTCTGGCGCGCCAAATACAGATGGTTATTACAAACCCCACATAGAGACTTTTTGGAGGTATACAAAGGGAACATCATTTGCAAATGCTATTGATTTAGGAAACCTAAATACGGGCGTTATTACTCATTTTAATAGTAATGAATGTTATACAGATTACTATCCTGCAAGTTCTGGGAATGACGTGATTTACTCGTTTAATATTAATAATCCTACAGGTGTGAATATCTCATTGTGTGGAGCTAATGGTGCGCAGTTTGATAGTTATGTATATCTTGTTAAAGATACAAGTGTCATTGCTATTTCAGAAAATGATAATTTTTGTAATAATCAATCTGAGATAAGTGCATCACTTTGTGAAATCGGTACATATTATATTGTTGTAGATGCAGTGTCTTCAATTGAATTAGGAACTTTTACATTATTAGTTTCAGAAGATCCTACTTCCTCCTTTTCTATGTCATCATCTATAACAGACGCAAGTTGTAATTCATATTCTGATGGAAAAATCAATGTGTCTTTAAATGGAGGAGTTGCGCCTTATTCTTATTCTTGGTATGATAGTAATATGCAGTTAATTTCTAATAGTTTACTCTCATTAAATAGTACAGATTCTCTTGAGAATTTACAGGCTACTAGTTATATTATTCAAGTTTCAGATGATGATAATTGTATTTTGATAGACACCTTTATTGTTTCTCAACCTTCTCCATTAACAATGTTAACTTCTTCTATCCCAGTTTCTTGTAATTCATATTCTGATGGACAAGTCAATGTTGTTGTAAGTGGAGGAACTCCTAATTATAATTATAATTGGAATACAACTCCTACACAGAGTAATGCTAATGCAGTTTTTCTTTCTGCAGGTACATATCTATTGACAGTTACAGATGCAAATAATTGTATTGATACTATTTCCGAAACAATTACAGAACCTTCCCCTGTTCCGGTAAATATATCTAGTAACAGTACAACTGTTTGTGTTGGAGGAAGTGTAAATTTACAAGCAAGTGGAGCTTTAAATTATAATTGGTCTCCTTCTTTGTGGTTAAACACTAGTGTCGGTACAAATGTAATGTCTACTCCCAATACAACAATAGATTATATTGTATCAGGAACAGATATTTTAGGATGTAGTAACACAGATACAATTACAGTTTCCGTTATTCAATCTTTACAAATGACAAATACACCATCATATCCTTCAGTATGTGAAGGAGAGAGTGTTAGTATCTTTGTAAATGGAGCTTCTTCTATTTCTTGGTTTCCTTCCAATGGATTGAATACCTCTTCTTCTAATAATGTCTTAGCTTCTCCTTTAAATACAACCAACTATATGGTGATTGGAACAGATAATTTTGGATGCTCAGATACTATATATGTCAATGTAGATGTATTAACAAAACCAAATATCAATATAACAAATAACCCTTCAATTTGTGAAGGAGAATCTGTTCCTTTATTAGTAAGTGGTGCAGATAATTATAGTTGGTTTCCTCCGAATGGATTAAATACTATAATAGGTAGTACGGTTACATCCTCTCCTTTAACTTCAACTTCTTATTCTGTTGTAGGAACTTTAAATAACGGATGTTCGGACACTATTTCTACTGTTGTGAGTGTAAACCCTAATCCAATACTTACAACTCTATCTTCTAATGTAGATCTTTGTAAAGGAGACACTACCATTCTTTTAGTAAACGGAGCTTCAAATTATATATGGTCTCCTACAAATAGTTTGTCTAATATTAATACTGATACTACATTTGCGTTTCCAATAACTAATACAAATTATTCTGTTGTTGGAATGGATTCTTTAGGTTGCTCGTCTATGGTAAGTATAAATGTTAATGTCTATGATTTACCTACTATTGTTGCTAGTTCCTTGCAATCAGAGATTTGTATTGGAGAAAACACTCTATTATCAGCGACAGGGGGTATTCAATATAACTGGAGTCCATCCTTTTCCTTAAGTTCTGCAAATGGAACTACAGTATCTGCAAATCCATCTGTAAATACAACTTATATGGTAGTAGGAACTGATGTTAATCAGTGTTCTTCATGGGACACGTTAAGTGTTTCAGTCAATCCAATTCCTGTTTTGTCAATTAATAATAATTCTTCAACAATTTGTGAAGGAGAAAATCTTTCCTTAATTGTTTCTGGAGCAAACACATATGTTTGGTCTCCCTCATTAGGATTAAACACTTCTATAGGAAATAACGTTTTAGCTTCTCCTGTATTATCAACTACATATGATATTACAGGAACAGACCTAAATGGATGTTCAGATATTATTTCTTCTAATGTGATTGTAAACCCATCTCCAAGTTTAAGTTTGAGTCCTAATAATTCAACCATTTGTAAGGGAGAGAGTATTCAAGTAGAAGTTTTTGGTGCGGATACTTATGTATGGTCTCCATCTTTTGGATTGAGTTCTACTAATTCCAACATTGTTGTAGCTAATCCAAATTCTAGTATTACATATAATGTAGTTGGAACAGATGGAAATTTATGTATGGACTCCATTGAATTTGAATTGAATATTCAAGCTCCTCCAACTATTCTAGTTTCACCTAATTCTCCAGTAATATGTCAAGGTGAAAGTGTTACACTAACAGCAAATGGAGCTACAACCTATTCTTGGTCTCCTTCTAATACTTTAAGTTCTGATATGGGTTCTTCTGTAGTTTCTACTCCACCAACAACTTTAAGTTATCAAGTAATAGGAATAGATAATACAAATTGTAAAGATACCATAATAGTGGATGTTAGTGTAATTTCTTCACCGACAGCAAATATAGTTTCTGGAGGTGGTATTGTATGTTCGGGTGATTCTGCTGCTATTGTGGTAGATTTGACCGGAAATCCAGATTGGGAGATAACTTATTCTGTAGATGGTACTGTAAATACTATTACTTCTTCGGTTAGCCCAACTATAATTTATTCAGTTTCGGAAGGAAATTATACCATCCCATTTGTTTCGGATGCAAATGAATGCACAAATATTGGTACGGGATCTCAGTTTGTAGATGTTATAAATAAACCTCAAGCAAATATTGATTTTAACCCTCAGAATCCTAACATGTTAAATCCAGAAGTTAGCTTTGTAAATAATAGTATTTTTGCTAATAGTTATTTGTGGCAGTTTGGAGATAATACTCCTAATTCTATAGAATTTGCCCCTGTACATTTTTATGAAAAAGAAGGGGTGTATCAGGTTGTTTTATTAGCAGAAAATGGTCCTTGTACGGATACTAATTTTGTTAAATTAGTAGTGGACCCTTATTATGCTTTATATGTTCCGAATACTTTTACTCCAAATGATGATGGTAGAAATGATGAATTTGAACCAAAAGGAGTAGGTATTGATCGTTATGAAATTTATATTTTTAACAGGTGGGGAAATGAAGTCTTTTATTCTGATAATATTTTAAATTGTTGGGATGGAGGAAAGGGAGTTGCAGGAACATATTCATATATAATCAATATAGTAGACAAATTAGGTGAGTTTCATAAGAAAACGGGCTTTGTATTAATAGAATAATTGTATAATTGCAGGAAAATAAATCATGAAATATATTTACTTACTTTTAGTATCTCTTATAGTTGTTTCTTCTTGTAAAGAAGAAGATATTGTACTTGAACCAGATCCTAATCAACCATCATTTACTTGTACAATTGATGGTAATAATTTTTCAGATCATACGCCTACAATTGATGTTAATGGTTCAGACATGATGAGTATAGATTTATCTGATGAAACCTATACTTTGTCTTTAAGGATTTATAATTTTTCTACACGTTCAGCTGGTGAGGTAATACCATTCTCGGTACCAGCAATGGGAATAGTTAATTTTGGTCAATCTACCTACGCAAGTATATTTAGTGGCCCTCCTTATGATGGACAAATTGTATTTACAACTTTAGACTCTGAAAAAATCTCTGGAACATTCTTTTTTAAAGCACAAGATACTGACCCATCTATGTTTACAAATATTTTGGTTACGGATGGGGTTTTTGAAAACATTCCTTATTAAATAATGATAGAAAAAACAAAGATACTAGATAAGAAACAATTACAACAAAAGATTAATAGATTAGCTTGGCAAATCTATGAAACAAACTATACTGAAAAAGAAATTGTTATTGTAGGAATAGAAAAAAGAGGGGTAGAGTTAGCAAATAGAATTTCTGAAGTAGTTAGTTCAATTTCGAATATAAAGGTTGTAAAAGCTAAAATAGATTTAGATAAAGATAATCCATATGATTCTGAAATAAAATGTAGTTTATCTTCTTCAGATATAAAACAAAAAGTAGTTCTATTAGTAGACGATGTATTGAGTTCCGGCAAAACTTTAATGTATGCTACTTCTGAATTTCTATCTGTTCCACTTACCAAGTTATCTACTGTTGTTTTGGTAAACAGAAACCATAACAGATATCCGATTAAAGCGGATTTTGAAGGAATGTCTCTCTCTACTACATTGCAGGAACATATTAATGTAGTTTTTGGAAAAGATGAAGGCGTCTATTTATCCTAAGCAGTTTATTATTTTTATTTTATCTTTTTCAGTATTATTGAAAAATATATGTTCTGATTTTTCATAAAATATTTTTCTTTCAGATAGTTTTTTTTCTATAAATATTTTCAGTTTTTCTTCAGATAAATTAGAGATAAGAGGTCTTTTGTTTTTGTTTTTTTTTAATCTATTGAATAAAATTTTAATTGAACATTTTAAGTAAATACATCTTCCATTTTTCTGCATCAAATCTATCATATTATTGTGTATTGGCGTTCCTCCTCCTGTAGATATAATAAATTGATCTTTTATCATTAGTTTTTTTAGATATTTCTTTTCAAGGATACGGAAATATCCCTCTCCTTTTATAGAGAATATTTCGGAAATACTTTTGTTTTCTTGTTTTTGAATAACATCATCTAAGTCAAAATATTTTATATTAAGCTTTTCAGAAAGTAATTTTCCGATAGTAGACTTTCCACTTCCCATAAACCCAACTAAAAAATATTTCATTTCACTATTTAACAAAAATATGTACTTGCAAAAGAACAATTATTATCTATATTTTTTGGTGTTTATACCTGATAATTTATATTTGATAAAAAAGTATTTTTTGTATTGTAGAATGATAATAATAAATATCTTTGCAACCGATTTTGAACGACCTGGTAGCTCAGTTGGTAGAGCATCTCCCTTTTAAGGAGAGGGTCCTGGGTTCGAGCCCCAGCCAGGTCACCAAAATATAAATAATCCCACTATTAGTGGGATTATTTTTATATAATTTTTTTGTAATTAAGCCGCCCAGGTGCTGAAATTGGTAGACAGGCATGATTGAGGGTCATGTGTCCTACGGACGTGCGGGTTCGACTCCCGCTCTGGGCACTTTTATATTCTAAGTATTTTTTCTTTTTACTTATTTAATAATTCATCAAGTCCAGACTGAAATTCATCAAAATCCCCATAACTATTATCTACTAGTTCTCGTATAACTCCATCTATATAATCACTTAAACAACTCCAATAATAATCTTCTACTTTTTTATCTCTTACTATACCCCATTTATTAATTATCACTTTATCACTTTCTTTCTCTATCACGCCTTATCTTTTTTTATTAGTTAGTTCATATTATCCTCCAACTCTTTTATAGTTATATCCTTCTTTTTTTAGTATTTCCATTATTTTCTCTCTGACATTTCCCTGTATAATGATTTCTCCATTCTTTGTACTTCCACCTACACCGCAATTTGTTTTTAATATTTTTCCAAGATTTTTTAAATCATCAGTGTTTCCAACAAAATTTTTTATAATAACCGCGATCTTCCCAGCTCTATGCTTGTCTATACATACTTTTAAATGTTGCTGGTTATTAGGAAGAGTTTCTATTTCACTATCCTCATACTCATACTCAAAATCTGGATTGGTTGAATATAAAACACCTTTTCTATTTTTTTTATTTTTTCCCATCTGGTACAAATATATATAAAGATTTCTTATTACAAACTACTTCAAAAGAAGTGTTTATTTGT
Organism: Flavobacteriales bacterium; assembly: GCA_002697625.1. Classification (GTDB taxonomy): domain Bacteria; phylum Bacteroidota; class Bacteroidia; order Flavobacteriales; family BACL11. The sequence goes on along the minus strand of NZWX01000020.1, from coordinate 10,556 downwards.
TGTGGTTCTCCGTCCAAATGTATAATATTTTCTGATGAAGTAATTGTCATTTTCTTTGTTCTTATTATTTCTATGTATTTACATTCGTTAGCTTTTCCTATCGCGATTTTAAATAATATAAAAGGAATTTTCCATTTAGGAATATCTTTTAAAATCACAAAGTCTAACAAACCATCCTCAATGTTTGAATGAGGAGATATCTTAAAGTTGTTTCCATACTGACTTGCGTTTGCAAACGAAATTAGTATAGCTTTTAATTTTCTTACTTCTTTTTCAAATTCAATATTATATACATGTGATTTATAGTTTATCTCCTTAATAATCAACTTTAAGTAGTTAATAAAACCTCTTTTTTTTAGACTAGAAAATAGTTTTGCAATATGAGCGTCAAACCCAATTCCTGAAACATTTACAAAAGGAATTCCATTAGCAGTAGCACTATCTACTTTTTTTATTTTAGAATTATTTAGTTGTTTAACAGCTTGTATCATGTTGTTTTTAATTCCAAAATGGAGTCCAAAGCCGTTTCCTGATCCCGCTGGAATGACTCCAATAGCAACATTTTTTCCTATTAATTCAGAACTGATTTGATTTAATGTTCCATCTCCACCTACTGAAATAATTAAATCATATTTTTCTTTTACAGCTTGTTTTGCAAGTTTTTTTGCATGTAGATGTTTTTCAGTGTAGATAATATCAAACTTAAATCGATTCTTGTCAAGATATCTGTCTAATATTTTCTTTATATTTCTTTGTTTAGCTCTTCCAGCTATAGGATTTACAATAAATTTAGTTTTCATTTGTCATTTTATTGTTTATCATTCGATTATTGTAATTCTGTTTTATAGATTTAAATAAATTTAACTCTTCTTTTTTAATTTTAATTTTCTCTTTTTTATTAGCGTCTGAAAAACTATTGTATTTTTCTTTTTTATTGAAAATATAACTACTATCTGTAATAAACAAATATTCATTATTTAAATAGCTTATTGCCCAGTTTTGTTTTGATAAAACAGATTTTCCAAAGCTAAAATAATCTTTTTTATAGTTGAGTAATTCTAGAATAGTAGGCATAATATCTATTTGTTGAGTTACAGTACTATTATTGGAATTTAATGAAGAATCCCCCATAAAGTATAAAATAGGAATAGAGTACCTTCCTACTTTGTTGTTATATGTTTTGACTTTTGTTTCAGGGGACGTATGATCTGCCGTAATAATAAATAGAGTGTTTTTGTACCAATCTTTTTTTTTCGCATTTCTGAAAAATTTTCCTAATGCATAATCAGAATATCCAATACTTTCGTGAATTTTTAACTCACCTTTATCAAAACTATTTTTGTATTCTTCTGGTATGTTATATGGAGGGTGAGAAGATAAACTAAAAATAGAACTAATAAAAGGCTCCTTCTCTTTATTTAAGTAGTCATAAAAATATCTAAAAAATGGTCCGTCATATATTCCCCAAGAACCGTCATAATCTTCCTCATTATTATAGTCTTCTCTACCAAAATACTTATCGAATCCGGCCTTTTTACTAAACTGATAAAACCCCATTGTTCCTATATTTCCTCCATGGAAAAAGGAAGAAGTATATCCTTCTTCTTTTAATAAATTTGCTAATCCCTTATAATGATTTGTAGCATATGAGGAGGTGATGAATGGATTGTTCATAAGAGTAGGGATACCTGCGGTGATTGCGGGTAAGGCTTCTATCGATTTTATTCCGTTAGAATAAGCTCGTTCCATTACGAAAGAATAAGACATTAAGGAATCTAAAAATGGAGTATATCCCTTTGCGTTATTATAGTAACCAATATATTCTTTCGAGAAACTTTCCATTATTATAATTACCACATTCTTTCTGCTAAAACTCTTAGATGTGAAACTTAATTTAGTATTGTAATTATTGTTTAGTTCTTCCTCTGAAAAATAATGTAATGTTTCTAAATCTTTTTTGTTGTAGGTATGTAAAATACAAAAAGAACTATTAAGTACTAAAACACTGTTTTCAGTATTACTCCAAATACCTGCGTCAATAGTTTTAATAGGTTTTAACTGAATTCCTCCTCTAGCACCTAGCACAAAAAATCCGATTGTTATAATTAGGATAAGAGAAGATGAAAAGTAGTTTTTTATCTTTTCAAAAGGAATCTTCTTTATTCTTAACAAAAAATATATCTGAATAATTACAATTAAAGTCACATTCCAATAATCAAAAATATATTGAGGTATCAGTTGAAAAGCATCACTTCCACCTCCCAATGAAAGATATTCAAAGAAATCATAGGTAGATCTTTTTTGAGAAAACTTAAAATATTCAATGTCCAAATTATTTATGAGTAAAAATGGAATGTTTGTAATGTAAAAAATGAGGTTCGTTGCTTTTCTGTAATATTTTCTTGTCCTTAAATTAGTAGGGAACATTAATAAAACTATCAAAGGAATATTAATGTATAAAAGTGCAGATATATCAAATCGGATTCCCTCCAAAAATGATAAGAGAATATCTCGATTAAAATAATCGGAATTAAAAACATAAAAAAATAATCTGCTAGACGTGTATATAACTAAAAGAAAGAAAAATCTTTTTAAAAAGGTATAGAAGTATTTCATCTTAACAATTACAATCAATATTTCCACAATTATTATCTGTACTATTCTGTGTTCTAAACAGATAAATAAGAGTTAAAATAAACAATATAAAAATAATTATTTTTTCAATATTCATAATTATAAAATATACTACAAAGAAAAGAATAAATATGGTATTTTTGGGATCGAATTAAAAACAGATTATGCAGTTTGATAAATCAGGAATTGATAACAAAAAATTAATTGAATTATATAAATCTATTTTGACTCCACGATTAATAGAGGAGAAGATGTTGATTTTATTAAGACAAGGTAAAATTTCAAAATGGTTTTCTGGAATTGGGCAAGAGGCAATTTCTGTAGGATTATCTTCTGCATTAGATCAGGAAGAATATATTTTACCCTTACACAGAAACCTTGGGGTATTTACAACTAAAGGTGTTCCATTTCATAGATTATTTTCCCAGTTTATGGGAAAGAATAATGGTTTTACAAAAGGAAGGGATAGATCTTTTCATTTCGGTACCCAAGAGTATAATATTATAGGTATGATTTCTCATTTAGGACCTCAAATGGGAGTTGCTGATGGTATAGCCTTAGCAAACAAATTGAAGAATAATGGAAAGGTAACGGCTGTTTTTACTGGAGATGGAGGTGCTAGTGAAGGAGATTTTCATGAGGCCTTAAATGTTGCTGCAGTATGGGATTTGCCTGTGATTTTTGTGATAGAAAATAATGGATATGGTTTGTCTACCCCTAGTAATGAACAGTTTAGGTGTAAGCAATTTGCAGATAAAGGAAAAGGATATGGTATGGATGCTTACACCATTGATGGAAATAATATTTTAGAAGTTTATTCTGCAGTTTCAAAACTTCAGAAAGAAATCTCATCAAGTCCTAAGCCTGTAATTTTAGAGTGTATGACTTTCAGAATGAGAGGACATGAAGAAGCTTCTGGTACTAAGTATGTCCCTAAAGAATTAATGTATTCATGGTCTGAAAAAGATCCTGTAAATAATTATGAAAAATATTTATTGTCCGAAAAAATCCTTTCAGAATTAGAGGTTGATCAGATTAAAAAAGACATAATAAAAGATATTAATTCTGCTTGGAAGATTGCAGAGGAGGAAGAGGGGATTATATCAGATACAGAAACAGAGTTAAAAGATATTTTCAGAGAGTATAAATTCTCAAATTTTCCTAAATCTGAAGAAAAAACAGAAAAAAGATTTGTAGATGCCATATCTGATGGATTGAGAAAGAGTATGGAGAAGTATAATAACTTAATAATAATGGGACAAGATATTGCTGAATATGGTGGTGTTTTTAAGATTACATCTGGATTTGTAGATCAATTTGGTAAAGAAAGAGTAAGAAACACTCCAATCTGTGAATCTGTCATTGTAAGTGCTGCATTGGGTCTTTCTATAAATGGAAGTAAATCTGTAATAGAGATGCAGTTTGCTGATTTTGTTACATCTGGATTTAACCCTATTGTAAATAATTTAGCAAAAACACACTACAGATGGGGACAAAATGTAGATGTAGTAGTTAGGATGCCAACAGGAGCTGGGGTGGGTGCTGGTCCTTTTCATTCACAATCTAATGAGGCGTGGTTTACACATACCCCTGGTTTAAAGGTAGTTTATCCTGCTTTTCCAGAAGATGCAAAAGGGTTATTAATAGAGTCAATAAACGACCCAAATCCTGTTATGTTTTTTGAGCATAAGGCACTTTATAGATCTTGTTCGGAATTGGTTTCTGATAATTATTTTTCTATCGAAATTGGAGTAGCTAATGTGTTGAAACTAGGGGGTGATGTTAGTATTATTACTTACGGACTTGGAGTTCATTGGGCTTTGGATGTCTTAAAAAAGAATCCTAATATTTCCGCAGATTTAATTGATTTAAGAACTCTCATTCCTTTAGATAGAGAAACTGTTTTTAACTCAGTAAGAAAAACTGGAAAAGTAATTATTTTACATGAGGATTGTATGATTGGAGGTTTTGGAGCGGATATTTCATCAATGATTTCTGAGAAATGTTTTGAATATTTAGACGCTCCAGTTGTAAGGTCTGCAAGCTTAGATTCTCCTGTTCCGTTCTCCTCTACACTAGAAGAGAATTTCCTTCCTAGACAGAGATTTGAGAGTAAATTAAAAAGCCTTTTAGATTATTAGCTTAAAGAAGTTTTTAATTGTGGTTTTATTTGTCGATATTTGTAAAGTTTTTTTAATAAAACCAAAATATGATAAAAGCCTTTATTAATCCGGTATTAGTTTTATTTGTAGTTGTTTTTTCTTTTAGTTCATGTATTACAAACAAGAACTTAGAATACATCAACACATTAAATACTTCTTTACGTTCCACTTCCTATAATTATATAGTACAAAAGGAAGACTTACTTTCTGTTCAAATTAGTAGTACTACTAAGTCAGATTATGATTTTTTTAATTTACAGGAAACTTCTAATCCTCAGTTGATGCATCAAAATCCGTACTTATATGGTTATTTAGTAAAACCAGATGGAATTGTAAATCTTCCTATGATTGGTGATATAAAAGTTGAAGGTTTTACTATTAGTGAGGTAGAAAAAGTAATAGAGCAAATTTCCTCAACTTATTTTAAGGATCCTATTGTAAAAGTCAATGTGTTAAACTTTAAAGTAAGTATATTAGGAGAGGTTAATTCTCCTGGAGAATACAATATTGTAAGATCGAATCAAAACTTACTGCATTTATTAGGTAAAGCAAATGATCTCACAGAATTTGCAAACAGAAAAAAAATTAAGATTATTAGAAATAATGGACCTAATTCTTCAAATATAATTTATCTCGATTTAACAGATCCCAATGTTTTAAATAATAAAGATTTCTATTTGCAACCTCAAGATGTAGTTTATATAGAGCCCTTGAAAAAGAAATTCTATTCAGTAAGAAATCTTTCTTCTGCAGTGTCTGTATCAGTTTCTGCAATTACACTTTATTTACTATTAATAAATAATTAAGATGGCAGAAACGAATATAAACCCTTTAGATAATATTATTGATTTTAGAGAGTTTCTTTTTAAACTCATTAATAATTGGTTCTATTTCTTATTAAGTATACTTTTAGCTTTGTTGATTGCTTTTGGTTACACAAGATATTCTAAAGAATACTATAGGGTTTTTACTAAGGTTTATATAAATAATGATAATGACAAGTCTTCTGCTGCGGATGTGCTCTATAACTCTATAACAGAGTCAAAGGCTTCTTTAAAAGATGAGGTAAATATATTTACGTCTTATCCTTTAGTCTTTCAAACTGTTTCTGATTTAAGATTCGATATATCCTATGATTTAGAAGGAAACATTAAAACTACAGAATCTTTTCATGCTCCTATTAAAGTACTTTGTTCATCGGAAGTTATACAAAATAATCCTAATATTTCTTTTAGTGTTGATGTATTAGATGACACTACTTTTAGACTGTATTGTAAAAAATATTCATTCGAGAACGTGTATTTGTTTGGAGAAGAAGTGGAACTGGAAGGGTTTAACTTTATTATAGAAAGGGATAATACAGTAAAATTTGATAAGATTCCGACGACAATTGTTAGATTTAATAAACTTAAACAAGTTGCAAAAGAGTACCAACGTAAAATTCAGATTGAGAAATTAGAGAAAGAATCAAATATTATTACTTTGTATATTCTTGAAGAGGACCAAACAAAAGGTATTGTATTCTTAAATACTTTAGTTAATAATTTTATAGATAATCAGATTGAAACTAAAAAGAAATCTTCCTTAAACACAGTTTCTTTTATCCAGGAAAAAATTAATTCAATAGAAGATTCCCTTTCTTTAATAGAAATAAAACTACAAGAATATAAGAACTCACATCAGATTCCTGACATTAATTTAAAAACTCAAAATCTTTACAAAAACATATCCGAACTAGAGTCTGAATTATCTACTTATAAATACCAAGATAAATACTATTCATATCTAGAGGAATACATTAATAACGGGAATGGTTTAGAAAGAGTAGTGGCTCCTTCAACTTACGGAATTACCAATTCCTCTTTATCTGATTTAATAAAACAATTAGTTAGCATTCAACTTGAGAAAAATGTATTGATTGATGGTGGGCAAATTAACAATCCTTCTGTTAAGGACTTTGATTTACAATTAAATCAATTATCTATTAATATTAAAGAGGTAATTCTAAATAGTAAGAAGTCAAATAGTACTATTATTAAAGACTTAAAAGAAAGAATTACAATTGAAGAATCTTCATTAAGTTTCTTACCAATTGAACAAAGAGAATTATTAAATATTGAAAGAATACAGAAAACAAGTGAGGGATTGTATATGTTTCTTTTGCAAAAGAAATCTGAAGCAGAGATTACAGCGTCCTCTATTACATCTAATGTTCGACATATAGAGCCTGCTGCATTTTTTAATAAAAAATCGGTTTTGCCTAATGTGTATCAGGTCTATTCTATATCATTGTTAATAGGAGTATTATTTCCTTTGTTATTTTTATTGATATTAGATGTGATAAACGATAAGATTAAATCTAGAATTGATTTAGAAAGATTAACTAAAATAAATCTCATAGGATTAATTGGGAGAAACCATTCAGCTCATAATTTATTATTAAGATTAAATCCTAAATCTGCAATTGCAGAAGGATTTAGAGCTCTAAGATCAAATCTAGTTTATCAAGATAAAGATTTGAATGACAAGGTATATTTAGTTACCTCTTCTCTAAGTGGTGAAGGAAAAACTTTTATAGCTTCTAATTTAGCAGTTGTTTTTGCTAATTCTGGTAAAAAGACTCTCTTATTAGGTGCAGACATGAGAAGACCAAAAATTTATGAAGATTTTTCTACTGAAAACATTAAAGGACTTTCTTCTTTATTAGAAGGAATTCATTCTATAGATGATGTAACTATTCATTCAGAAGAGAAAAATTTAGATGTAATCATTTCAGGTCCACCTCCTGAAAATCCTTCAGATATATTATTAAGTGATAATTTTGAGTCAGTAATTAATACTTTAAAGGAAAAATACGACAAAATTATTATTGATACAGCTCCTGTTGGTCTTGTTGCAGATGCTTATATGGTAATGAAGTATACAGACGTAAATTTATATATTATAAGACAAAACTATACAGGTAAAGAGGTGTTACGTTTTGTAAACGGATTACATAAATCCCAAAGAATTGAAAATCTTCATCTCATTCTAAATGATGTAAGTTCTGGTAGTGGAGTATATGGATATGGTAAATATTCTTATGGTTATAGTTATGGACATAACTATGGAAATAAATATGGATACTACACTAAGGATACGAAGTATTTTGAAGAAGATTAATTACAAAAATAACTAAAATGAACAATAATTACACTTCTCCACTAGTTATTGCAGAAATTGGCTGTAATCATAAAGGCGAAATGGATATAGCAAAAGAGTTATTAAAAGTTGCGGCTTATAGTGGGGTAGAAGTAGCTAAATTCCAAAAAAGAAATAATAAGGAGTTATTGACTGAAGATCAGTATAATGCTCCACATCCGAATCCTATTAATTCTTATGGAGACACTTATGGCGCCCACAGAGAATTTTTAGAATTTGATATAAATCAACACAAAGAATTAAAAGAATATGCCGAAAGTTTAGGTCTAGTTTATTCTACATCTGTTTGGGATACTACTTCAGCAAAGGAGATTGTTTCCTTAAATCCCGATCTTATAAAAGTTCCATCTGCTTGTAATAATCATTTTGAGATGCTGAAAGTGTTAAGAGATGAATATTACGGAGATGTACATATTTCATTTGGTATGACAACTAAAAAGGAGGAGGAAGAAATAGTTGCCTTTTTTGAGGAGACAAATCAAGGAAAAAGATTGGTAGTATATTCTTGTACTTCAGGTTATCCAGTGCCTTTTGAAGATATTTGTATGTTGGAAATATTAAGAATGAATGAGAAATTTAAAAATAGGGTAAAAGCTATTGGTTTTTCCGGACATCACTTAGGTATTGCAGTAGATGTTGCAGCTTACACCTTAGGAGCAATTTGGATAGAACGTCATTTTACGTTAGATAGAACCTGGAAAGGAACAGATCACTCCGCATCTTTAGAACCAACAGGTTTAAGAAAGTTAGTAAGAGATTTAAAAGCTACTCATAAAGCACTTAGATTTCAAAAGTCAGATATTTTAGAAATAGAGAAATTACAAAGAGATAAACTAAAATACAGAATACAATAATGTCAATAATAGCTTTTATACCAGCAAGAAAGGGTAGTAAATCTATTCCAGAAAAGAATATTAAGTCTTTTTGTGGAAAACCTTTAGTGTATTGGAATTTACAATCGTTACAAAACTCTAACATAGATGAAATTATTGTTGCAACTGATTCAGATGAAATTAAAGAGGTAGTAAAGTCTTTCAGATTTTCTAAAGTAAAAATTTACGATAGAAAAGATGAAAATGCAGAAGATACTTCTTCTACAGAATCGGTAATGTTAGAGTATATCAGCTATTCTAATCTATCAGATTCAGCTATTTTTATGTTGGTTCAAGCTACTTCTCCATTTACACAAACTAAACATTTTAATGAGGGGTTAAATTTATTTTTAAAGCATGACTCTGTACTTAGTTGTTGTGAGTCTAAACGATTTTATTGGAAAGATGGAAAACCTCTAAATTATGACATTTATAATCGTCCTAGAAGACAAGATTTTGAGGGTACATTAGTAGAAAATGGAGCTTTTTATATAAGTTCCGTAAAAGATATAAAAGAATCTCAAAATAGAATCTCTGGCGATATTGGTATTCTACAAATGCCTGAATATACTTTTAGAGAAATTGATGAACCTGAAGATTGGTTGATTGCAGAATCTATCATGAAGCAGTTTGTACTCAAAAAAACTACATCAGATTTCTCTAAAATTAAAATCTTTCTTTCAGATGTAGATGGCGTACTTACTGATGCTGGAATGTATTACACAGAAACTGGGGATGAGTTTAAAAAATTCTGTACGTATGATGGTATGGGCTTTCAACTATTGCAAAAAACTGGCATAAAGGTTGGTATCTTAACTAGTGAAGAGAGGGATTTGAACCGAAGAAGAGCTAGGAAACTAGGTTTGGATTTTGATTTTCATGGTGCAAAAGATAAATTAGAGATTGTAAAAGATTTATGTAAAGAAGAAAATATTACTATTGATGAAGTTGCTTATATTGGAGATGATGTTAATTGTTTTGGGTTATTATCTCATGTAGGATTTGCAGCTTGTCCAAACAATGCTGTTCCAGAAATCAAAGCTATTCCTAATATTATGCATTTACAAAGAAATGGCGGAGATGGAGTAGTTAGAGAGTTTGTGGAATTAATATTATCCTAAAATGAAAATTTGGCGGGATATCAAGGATTATTTACTTTCTTTTAAATATCCAAAAGATCAGTACTTCCTAGTTTCTTTCCCAAAAACAGGAAGAACTTGGTTAATGCATATTATTAATCAAATGAAGGATGAAAGTACTCATTTTTTAAAAAATAAAGATGATTTTATTTTTAACGAACATGATAATTCTGAGATAATTATTGAAAACGGTATCAGAAACAATCCCTTAGACGTGTTTCGTTTTACTTCTAGACTTAGATATAAAAGAGGTAAAGTAATTTTTTTAGTTCGGGATCCTAGAGATGTTGTTGTGTCTCATTTTCATCAAGTTACAAAAAGAGCACAAAACCCGTTTGTTTTTAATTCAATATCAGATTTTGTACAAGATGAGATTTTAGGTTTCAAACGAATAATTCATTATTATAATTTATGGTATAATAATAAAAATATTCCTAAAGATTTTTTATTAATTAAATATGAAGATTTAATTAAAGATGCAAGATTTGAATTAGAAAGAATAATTAGTTTTATAAAAAATTATACTGAAGTTCAAAGTAATGAGGAAA
>NZWX01000032.1 GCA_002697625.1 Flavobacteriales bacterium | reverse complement strand
TTTATCAATTAAATCTTCCATTATCTGGAACCTTTTAATAAAACGCTTATTTGTTCTTTCTAAAGCATCTTCCGGATTGACATTAATAAATCTTGAGTAATTTATAAGTGCAAATAACACATCTCCAAATTCAGATTCAATCCGATCCTGATTTCCTTTTTCAATCTCAACTTTCAGTTCCTCAATTTCTTCTAATACCTTATCCCAAACCTGATGATTATTATCCCAATCAAATCCAATTCCTCTAACTTTTTCTTGTATTCTTAAAGACTTAACTATTGCAGGTAAAGACTTGGGCACTCCTTCCAATACTGACTTCTTTCCTTCTTGCAACTTTAACTTTTCCCAATTTTTTTTGACCTCTAACTCATCTATAACTTTTACATCTCCATAAATATGTGGGTGTCTATGAACTAATTTATCACATAAGCTGTTTATGACATCAGATATATCAAAATCATCTGTTTCTGACGCAATCTTAGAGTAAAAGACAATATGTAGTAATATATCTCCAAGTTCTTTTTTTATTTCTTGCATATCATTCTCTAGTATAGCGTCTGAAAGTTCATATATTTCTTCAATGGTTAGATATCTTAAACTTTCAATTGTTTGTTTAATGTCCCAAGGACATTTTTCTCTTAACTCATCCATTATAGTTAAAAGTCTTGAAAATGCTTCTATTTTTTTCTTCATTAATAAAATATTTAATGCAAACTTAGTTATTCCTAATAAAACCTATAATTTTGCATTAAACAATTTTATTATGGACAACTTCTTAAGTATTTTTATAATCACGTTAGGTTTTATGGTATTTGTGTTTACGGGTATTGGAATAAAAATACTTCTTAAAAAAAATGGTGAATTTGCTGGAACTTGCGCAAGCCAAAATCCTTTTTTAAATAAAGAAGGAGAAGCATGTGGTTTTTGCGGAGCCGAACCAGAAGAAAAGTGTAAAAAAGAAGAATCTTAATTTAATATTCTTTTCTGCATCCCTGGACTAATATAAGTTTTCCAATCTCCATTTTTATCAGTATAAACTAAGTATACGTCTAACTGATCATCAATAAACTCTATTAATTGTTTAGTTTTCTTTACTCCCATTGCCATAAAAGCCGTAGCATAAGCATCCGCTAACGAGCATTCATTAGTAACAACCGTAACACTTAATAAACGATTTTGAACAGGGAATCCAGTCATTGGATTTATAGTGTGAGAATATTTAACCCCATCCTTCTCATAAAATTTTCTATAATTTCCAGAAGTAGCCAATGATTTATTACCCAATTCTAAGATAAACTGAAAACGATCTTCCACATCCATTTCTTCTCGTGGTTTATCTATTCCTACCTTCCAAATATCAGCATCCGCATTCACTCCTTTCGCTTTTATTTCTCCGCCTACTTCTATCAAATAATTCTGAATACCTTTGTTCTCTAATAAATCAGCAATTAAATCTACAGAATAACCCTGTGCAATTGCATTAAAATCTATTTGAACACCTGGATCTAAGTATACAGAACCATCGATTCTTTCTGTTCTATGAGTTCCAATATTTTTTAGAATCTCTTGTATTTCAGAAGAGTCTATATTAACATCTTCTTGTCCCCAATTCTTATAAAATCCCCAATAAGATACTAATGGGGATACGGTACAATCAAAATAACCTTTAGTATTATTATATACACGTACTGCATCAGAATAAACTGAATTAAAAATATCATCTGTTTGAACTTGTTCACCTGTATTTAATCTTGAAATAATAGAATAAGGTTTATAGATAGATACCGAACTATCAATTTTTGACAACAAACTATCTATCTTAATTTTATAACTCTCTCCATTTTCAGACAAGTATTGAATATGATAAAATGTACCTTGAGTTTCTCCAGTGTTCTGTACAAGAATTCTTTTAGTTTGTTCGGAACAGGAAAAAAGAACTAGAGCAATGAAGCAAAAAATATAATTCATAATGCAAATGTAGAATTTTTATATCTTTATTATATGAAAATCAAAGCAAAAGATATAAACCAATACTTACAAAATATTCCAAAAGAAAGGAAAATGGATGAAATTCCTTTTGATTTTATTCGGCAGTTAATTCAAATAATGACTCCAAAAGATTGGATAGATAAATACGAAAGTACTTTTAAAAAATAGTTTATAGTTCAAACTCTGTATAATCGTTTGTGTGCTTAAAATCCTCATTCCCCCAATACCTTCCAGCAAATCTATTTACTGTTCTACCTGAAAGAATTGATTCCCTTGTCGCAAAAACACAACGATTAAGCGTATTGTTTAAAACTACGTATATTAATGGAATATGTTGATCTAATTGAAAATGTCCTGGTCTACCATTTCTTCCTTTCCATTTTCTTTGCTCCACTGTCAACCCCCAACTTCTATCTTTATATCTGTTAGAGGTCCAATCCTTATAAGGTAAGTTACCCCATTTTTCCCTAACTTGAACTTCAATTAAAATTGTGGTATTTCCCTCAACATCAACCCCCTGCAAATCAATTACATCATTATAAGCTCTATTTACTATTTCTACAGTATTATTTGGTAAGTAATCAAATGGAAAATTATCAATCACCCATTTTCTTGATTCTGAATCATCATAAGTTGGCATACTTTATATATATAAATTAATAAAACAAATATAATAATTTAAATCTTAAATACAATTGACAATCTATGATACCCTTCAAATATTGGAGCAATCCCCTCTTTACCAGTATTTAATTTCCAAGAAAATTCAATATTATTTTTTTCAATGAATCGATCTATAAATTGAATACCCTTACTTGAATTAATTATTTTAGTCAAAATCTTTTCAGAATCTTTTTTCCACCAAGTAGAATGTATTAAGTCATTGATAAATTGATTGTATTTTTCTGGGGAGGGAAAAACATCATATTGTGTATTACCCTTTTTCCATTTACTCCTACTAGGAGCAATTTTAATTATTGGTTCAGAATATAAAATATATTTACCTTGTATTTTTTCTGTATCATACTTCTTTATTTCATAATTAATCCCACCATCCGTAGCATCCCATTTATTGAATTTAGATTTATTGAGATTTACTCTGAAGGCCTCAACATTAAAATTTAAATTTTTTAATTTTTCAATCCAACTTTTACCATTCCCCTCCCAATATAAGCTAGGCGATTTTGAGTCGCTTCTCCATCCCTTTTTTATACAAATCTCTTTTTCAAACTTGAATCCTGATATAGCCCTTCTTTGGACATTGTTTTTTATTTCATTAAGATTCTTAAAAGACCTTTTAATATAATTATTTAAATCAATAGATCTCATTCTTTTGATTTTAAATAATTCTTTTGAATTTAAATTTAATCTAATACTTTTTCCTTTAATTTTTCCTGCAGCTGTTTTTAAACTTAAAAAAGACTCTTTATCATATTCTAATGTAACTTGAATAAATTTATTAGAAGAATTATCATATATTGTTTTTACTACTATAATCGCTACTTGTAATGATTGTTTAATGTCTTTGTATAAATCAAAGGAGATATTTAGATTACATATATCTCCAGGATTTCCTTTAAGTGAGGTTCTTTCTTGAATAACATATTCTGTCTCAGTTTGTTTTTTTACCTTCATACATTACATTTTATGAATAGCGTATTTTCTCCACTTCGCTATTAATTCTGAAAAATCCTTTGGTACATCTGAGTCAAATTTCATTTCTTCTTTTGTAGTAGGATGGGTAAACTCCAAAGATTTGGCATGCAAAGCCTGTCTAGGACAAGTTTTAAAACAATTCTGAACAAATTGTTTGTATTTTGTAAAAGTTGTTCCTTTTAAGATTTTAGCTCCTCCATATTCTTCATCATTAAAAAGAGGATGTCCGATATATTTGAAGTGAGCTCTAATCTGATGAGTCCTTCCTGTTTCTAACTTGCATTCTACTAAAGTTGTATACCCGAGCCTCTCTATTACCTTCCAATGTGTAACCGCATTCTTTCCAAACTCACCATCCGGAAAAACATCCATTACTTTTCTGTTCTTTAAGCTTCTTCCAATATGACCATTAATTATTCCTTCATCTTCTTTCATATCTCCCCAAACAAGAGCCAAATACTTTCTCTTTAAATCTCTATTTGCAAACTTATCCCCCATTATGGTCATAGATTTTTCATTCTTTGCAATTACTAAAATTCCAGAAGTATTCTTATCAATCCTATGTACCAAGCCCGGACGAGTTTCATCTCCCATATTTGGTAAATTATTAAAATGAAAAGCAAGTGCATTAACTAAAGTTCCTTCCCAATTACCAAATCCAGGATGAACTACCATTCCCGCCTCTTTGTTTACAATCAAGATATCCTCATCTTCATACATAATGTTGATTGGAATGTCCTGAGGAATCAACTCATGTTCTCTAGGGGGATTTCTGTATTCAACAGTAACCACATCTCCAGACTTAACTTTATAATTAGGTTTTACAGGAGTTCCATTGACATGAATATATCCATCTTTTGCTGACTGCTGAATCTTACTTCTACTAGCATTTTCTATAAAATTCATCAAAAATTTATCTACCCTTAAAGGTTCTTGACCTTTATCGGCTACAAACTTATAATGCTGAAAGAGTTCACTTTTTTCAGACATAGATATTAAAACAATGTTAAAGAATTATCAATATCCTGATTATAATTCATAATTAAAATTTCAATACCTTTATTTTGAGTTTTACCTTTTTGCGCGGCAGCAGCTTTGACAAACTCTCTGCTTTCCCAAACAAATTTATCTTTAGGAAGCCACTCTCTTAATAAGTCAAATTCATAATAAGATAGAGAAAATTTACCCTTTATGCTTGCAAGTTGATTACACAATTTTTTATGATCATCTACATCAAAATCATGAAGAGAATAATAATTTTCTGTTTTCCAATAAGGAGGGTCTACATAAAAATAAGTTTTTGGACTATCATATTTTTCAATTACTTGTTCGTAACTCAAATTCTCACATTTAGTAATCTTTTTTAACTTCTTGATGAATTTAGGATTAGTCAATCTACCTCTAAAAGAATCAAATTTCGATTTATACTTCCCTTTTAAATCAATAAACTTTGCTTTCTCCGCATTTAAACCAGAAAAGACTTGAGTCATAATATAAGCATACTTTTTACCAAACTCAAAATCTCCTAATTCTATCGTGCTTATATCTTTATTCTTAAAGATTTCTTTCTGAAATTTATAGAATAATTTTTCATCCTGAGCTTTTAAATCTATCATAAATTTATGAAATTCTTCAGGGTTTCTGCAGCATTCAAAGAGGTTAACCATATACCTATTAAAATCGTTATAAACTACCTCTTTTAACTTTGGTTTTTCATGTATCTCTCCATTAACATATACCCAAAAAGCTCCCCCAAACACCTCTACATATGTTTCAATATCGTTTGGAATGTATTCTCCAATCCATTTAGCCATTCTACTTTTCCCTCCTATATAACTTATCATATATTTATTTTAATATTATCTTTTTTATTGATTGCTTTTCTCCATCAGATATTTGTATAAAATACATTCCACTTTTCATATTATCTGCTTTAATATCAATCTGCATATTAAAAGAATTAATGGTCTTTAATTTTCTACCTGTTATGTCCATTATAGATATTGTTCTTTGCTTAAATTCTGAGAAGTAAATAGTAGTACTTTCCATAAAAGGATTAGGATATATCTTCCACTCTAATTCATTATTATTAATTATTGAACTAACTAAAGCTTCATCATAATTTACAACTGGGCGAATCATCCAAGATCCAGGGAATTGAGAATTTACCCATCCTCCCCCTATGTTATAAAACATATACTGATTTGCTATAGAGTTTTTATCTAATCCTAAGTTTAATATATCATTTGTAATTTGTTCCCATCCTACAAAAAAAGTTCCAACTAATCCTACTCCATTTTTCAAATAATAGTTTGTAAACCTTCCTCTGTCCTCATACTTAATTTCTACAGTATCCTTATACGCTACTTGCCCAGGTTGTCCGTTATTATTTTTCCATATAGTTAATGCAAATTTATTCCCATCTAAATCTTCATTCATTTCTACAAATTTTATCTGAATCACCCTAAGAGAGTCAGGTCTATTCAACTTAAATTCATAAGCTATCTTAGCTCCCTGTACATTTATACCATATGCTGATTCTGCACTACCATCATCATATGCAAAATGACTATAGAAGCGTTGAACATGAAAAACAGTATCATTTTGTTTATAATCGTCAGGGGGAGTATTTATTGAATTTCTGAATAAAAATTCCGCACTATCAGATGATGACACTGGAAACATCTGATGGTTTAGCATTACTGGAGGAGAATTAAATGAATACAACCCACTACTAACATACGGAGGAACTGACACATTTCTAGTTGAGTTATTACCTCCTAATACTGGGTAATGGTATACCAAATTAGAGTTCTTATAAACATCATATCTATAATCAATAGATTGATTAATTAAAGTATTGTTTCTCAATACTATATCAAGAGAATCATTCATTTCTGGAACTACATCATTTACAAAATGAACCCAAGGCATCTCTTTGTATCGACGTAAAATGTTAGGAGTGTTTCTTACAAACGCAACATCATTTAACTCAGATGTATCAGAAGGTGAATTAAACTCATCTAACTTAACATAATCAATATTCCAATGGTCAAAATTACCGGTGACAGAAGCTAGATTTCTAAATCTAAAGTAAAATTTATCGGTTAAATAATCAGAATCTGTAAATACATATGCAAATTTTTTAAACTCATAAAAAGAAGAACCTTCTATCTTCCAAATGGTGTTCCAAATGATATTTCCTAGTGTGTCTATTCCAGAAGAAAAATCTAAAATTAAAGAATCTGTAAGTTGTGGATCATTACCTAATCCTTGTGGCTGGTAATAGAACATAAGGTATGCTGTATCTACATCAGACAAATCAATTTTTTGAGAAGTTAAGGTGTCCGCATTTTCAGAATCAGCTCCGGTTAAGTTGATATTATAAGGTCTTCCAAATCTATTTAAACCATCAAATGTAGCAACACCAATAGTTATTGGGTTTATTCCATAATTACGATTTATAAAAACGGAATTATCTTGCCAAAGATTACTATCTGCTTGTGGAGATAAATACGAAAAATCATCAATAAAAGGAATCGACAAAATAGATTTATCTTCTGATATATATCTTTTATTTTTAGTAACAGAAGTATTACTAATCAATTCTGAAATTACTTCTTGAGAGAAAGAATGGAAAGAAACAAACAATAAGAATATTAAAATCTTTTTCATTTCACTATTGCTGTATCTATTATATTTAAAGTATCTATAAATTGAGTTATTACAATATCAATCATATCTCCAGACTGTAATTTAGAATCTGATAACGGTCTTTGGTTACTAATAATTGCTGTAAGTGTATCTGAAATTTCTCCTTCAGAAATAATCTCTCCAATTTTTAAGTTAATTGATTCCAGAATAAATTCAGCCTCTCCTTTAGTAACTCCAATCAAGTTAGGAACAAATATTCTATTTGTACTCCTTCCACTTCCAAAATACAAAGTAATTGTTGTTCCTTCAATTAATTTTTGACCAGGATAAACCTCAGCTTCTCCTACCTTCATCTTTGTAACAACAGAAGAAATTTCACTATATTTATCTGATTTAACAAAATCAACATTAAAATGCATTTTTAAATGATTTACAGCTTCCCTTTCTGATTTATTAAAAACATCTGGTAACTCAAATTTTTGTCTGTTTATACAATTAATCGTGAAATAAATTTTTCTACCAGATTTTACAAATGTACCAGGCTTAGGATCCTGAGTGAAAATTGTTCCTCTATTAACAGAATCCGTATAAACAGAATCTGTAATTTCATAGTTTAAATCCAATACGTTTAATGTATCTCTCATCTGTTCTAATGAAAAATTCTGAAAATCTTGCAACTCAAATTCTTTTCCATTTAATGTATATATATTCAAAATAATCAAAAGTAAATAGAACAATATAAGAGTAGAAAATGAAGCTAATACAAAATGTAAATAGAACGTTTTATGCTTTAAAAAGTTAAATAAAGAGGATTCTTCTTTTATAGAAGTATTATTTTTCTGAACTTTTTTTTCTTGCATAATCTGTTAAAAAGAAATACAAATATAAGAAATATCAGATGTAAATTAGTATATTAATTTATAGATTTGTGCTAATAATTAATAGATGAAGCAAATAGCTATTTTAACAGGAGGAGATTCTGCAGAATATGAAATCTCATTACAAAGTNCNGAAGTGGTGCTTAATAATCTGNNTAAAGATAAATANACAGGAATTATTATNCACATNAGAAACAATAAATGGANTGCAATTATAGATGGAAATTATGTTGATGTAAATAAAAAGGATTTCACTGTACAACTGGATTCTTCAATTCTGAAATTTGATTATGTTTTTATGGCTTTGCATGGACCTCCTGCAGAAAATGGAGAGTTACAACCTTATTTTGATANGTTANACCTTCCTTATAGTAGTTGTAATTCTTTNGTNTCTGCATTAACTTTCAATAAATTAGAGTGNAATANAAGGTTAANAGAATTAGGGTTTAGATGTGCAGATTCNTTACACCTAAANGAAGGAGATATAATTGATAAANAAGAAATANAANAAANATTANNNCTCCCTTGTTTTATTAAACCTAATCANGCTGGATCTAGTTTTGGAGTATCAAAAGTAGAAACCGAATCTGAGATTGAAGANGCTATAANAAAGGCNTTTCTNNACGANAANATAGTTTTAATAGAGCAATTTATTGATGGAACAGAAGTGAGTTGCGGAGTATNTATTCAGAATGAAAANATTAAAGCCNTNCCNATTACTGAGATAGTTAGCGAAAATGATTTCTTTGATTTTGAAGCAAAATACAATGGTCTTTCTCANGAAATAACACCTGCAAGAATAAATTCTGNTCTCACCNTAGAAATTCAGGAAATAACAGAAGAAGTATATTTGAAAATGAACTTGAGAGGAATATGNAGAATAGATTTTATTATTATGAAGGATATTCCTTATATTATTGAAATAAATACTATACCNGGN
Organism: Flavobacteriales bacterium; assembly: GCA_002697625.1. Taxonomy (GTDB): domain Bacteria; phylum Bacteroidota; class Bacteroidia; order Flavobacteriales; family BACL11. The sequence continues at coordinate 6,281 of NZWX01000032.1, read as the reverse complement.
TTATCTNAGNAAAGTATCATACCAAAACAAGCTAAAGAAGATGGTATTACNCTTACACAACTTTTTGATAATTGCATAGAAACTACTCTAAAATAAATATTTATATTAGCANCNCCTAACTAAAAAAAACATGAGCGATAATACTAATGAAGAAAAGTTAAGAATTTTACAAGAAAGATTAGCACAAATTCAANAGAAAAAAGAAGNAAAACNAGAAGAAAAGNNTGAAAANTCAAAACCTGTANCTCCTGTTTTTGAGGAAGATTTAGTAAACCAAGAGGAAATAGACCCAATTGCAAAAACTCCAAGAGAACCAAGAAACAAGCCAAATNNATTAAAATATTTAATCATATTATTTGTTGTTTGCTTATNNGGTTATAGTNNATTTGAGTTTGTNGACTTTAANTCTATTTTANNTTCTGAAGAATCCGTAGANNAAATAATNGAAGAAGAAGANGAAGAAATAAAATATTANAAATCTGANTTCAATGGAAACTNNATTATTNTATTAAANACTTTTGATAAACANGAACTANCAAATGCTGAAGTTCAGAATTNGNTAAATGAAGGGTACAGTNGTGATGTGTTTTATCTTCCGGGAGTATCTAATTCAAAAGAAAAAATATTCCAAACNTATATNGGTCCTTTCAANAANTTAGAGGAAGCGAATCAATATTTAAATTCTTCTGAGGGGATTNAAAANTCTGGNNAAATTATTAGCCTACAATAAATCTTCTGANAAATCTAAAGATTGTANAAATTCAACTGATTTTTGAATATCGGTATGAAGGAGTCTATCTTTATTTAAGAAAGGAACTTCTTNCCTATAAGAATCTATAANNNTTTCAATAAATACAGAAGATGTNTTTTTTCTNAAAGCAATTGCCTGAACTGCATTCANCAACTCAATTGCTAAAATTCTTTCTACATTTTCTACTACTTTATACAATTTTGTTCCAGAGTTAGCTCCCATACTTACATGATCTTCTTGTCCNTTTGAGGAAACAATTGAATCAGAAGATGCNGGAGTACACAACTGCTTGTTCTGACTTACAATACTAGCTGCCGTATATTGAGGAATCATCATTCCTGANTTTAANCCAGGTTCTGCAATTAANAATGATGGNAANCCTCTTTNTCCNGAAATAAGCTGATANGTTCTNCTTTCTGANATACTTCCTAATTCNGATANAGAAAGTGCTAAATANTCCATAGATAAGGCTAACGGCTGCCCATGAAAGTTCCCTCCAGATATAATTTTATNNTCTTTTGGNAAAACAGTAGGGTTATCCGTTACGGAATTTATTTCAGNGNTAAATACGCTTTCTACATGAGATATAACATCTTTTGTAGCTCCATGAACCTGAGGCATACATCTAAAAGAATATGGGTCTTGTACATGTTNTTTNACCTGNTTCTGAATNTCAGAACCNNCTAGTAAATCTCTAATGTTTNCTGCNGTTTTNAGTTGTCCTTTATGANTTCTAACCAAATGAATCAGTTCATCAAAANATTCATTTCNACCATCAAAAGCTTCTAAAGAAATAGTACCTATTANATCTGCNAGATAAGANAGTTTTTGAGATTTTAATAAAGNCCAAACTCCATAAGCTNCCATAAATTGAGTTCCATTTAANAANGCTAAACCTTCTTTAGACTTTAATTTTATTGTTTCCCAGTTCATTTCCCTCATGATTTCGCTGGTAGACTTTTTTATATACTCTCCTTCATTATTAAGAATATTTACTTCTCCCATTCCAAGTAACGCTAAGGACATATGTGCAAGTGGAGCCAAATCTCCAGAAGCTCCTAAAGAACCTTGTTGATATATTACAGGTAAAATATTTCTGTTAAACATTTCAATTAATCTGTTTATTGTAACTAACTGAACTGCTGAATGTCCGTAAGAAAGAGATTGAATTTTTAGTAATATCATAATCTTAACCACATCATTTGGAACCGTATCTCCCATTCCACAAGCATGTGAGATAACTAGATTATTTTGCAATTGTTCTAAATCTTCTGCTGATATTTTATGATTACACAATGAACCAAATCCTGTATTAATTCCATAAATAGGACTTGGGGAATCTGCCATCTTTTTATTCAAATAATCTCTACAATCAACAACTTTTTTTGATGCTTTATCTGAAAGTTCAATCTTAATATCTTCTGATATTATTTTAGAAATATCTGATAAAGAAAGTGTCTTCTCTCCTATTCTATAAGTTGATGACATTATTTTATTTTAGAAATAAATTCATTAATTGTCATATCTTTTTGTGTCCCATCTTCCATATTTCTAACTAAAATTCTTCCAGAAGACATTTCATCTTCACCAATCATCACAACAAATTCTACATTTTTTTTATTAGCATAACTCATTTGTTTCTTCAATTTTGAAGAAGAAGGATAAAGTTCTGAACTAATACCATTTTCCCGGATTTTTTTTAATATAGGTAAACAAAATATTGATTCTTGTTCTCCGAAATTAACCAGCATGACTTGAATATTTTGGTCAATATCTTCAGGGAAACAATTTAGTTCATCCATTACTATATAAATCCTGTCAATGCCAAATGAGATGCCAACTCCAGAGACATCATTTAACCCAAAAACAGATGTCAAATTATCATATCGACCTCCTCCTCCTATAGATCCGATCTTTACATTATTTTGTTTCACTTCAATAATACTGCCAGTATAATAATCAATACCTCTTGCTAATGTAATGTTAAATTTCAACTCAGATGATTTTAGGCCTAATCTATTTATATTATCACAAATAAATTCTAACTCTTCTACTCCCTTACTTCCTGTATCAGAAGATGAAAGTTGTGATTTCAATTCTGATATATCAGTAATTGAAAGAAAATTCTCTAAAACTAGAAGTGAAGAATCTGAAACCCCTTTTTCTTTCATTTCCTCCTTCACTTTATTTAATCCTATATTTTCTAACTTGTCTAAAGCAATTACAATATCATTAAATAATTCTTTAGCATCCATCAATTCAACTAGTCCACTTAGAATCTTTCTGTTGTTTATACAAATTTCTATATTAGGGATTTTTAATTTATCAAAAACCTCATCATAAATCTGGATTAATTCTATTTCTGAAAGCAGTGAATTATCACCAATTACATCGGCATCACATTGGAAAAACTCCCTATATCTCCCTTTTTGTGGTTTATCTGCTCTCCAGACATTCTGCATCTGATACCTTTTAAAAGGAAAGACAATATCATTTCTATTTTGCACTACATATCTAGCACAGGGCACTGTCAAATCATATATAAGTGCTTTATCTGAAATAGATTCACCTTGCTTAAAGGTCATCTTTCCGTCTTTATAATCAGTTGCGGAGTTTAGAATGTTAAAAATAAGTCTGTCTCCTTCACCTCCATACTTACCTGTAAGCGTGTCCTTTTTCTCTATTGCAGGTGTCTGTATAGGAGAAAATCCATACTTCTCAAATACAGATTTTACTGCAGAAAGAATATAGTTTCTTCTAAACATTACAGGTGGAGAAAAATCTCTCATCCCTTTTGGTATGGAAGCTCTTGTTGCCATTTTATAAATAATTTCGTTGCAAATATCGTAAATTAAAATTTACATTCAGTCGTTTATTTTTAATAGATTTGATGCCAATTATGAAATCAGTTTTTTACCTATTATTTTTTGCAGTAACAATACTTTTAGTTTTATATATGGTAATGGATAAACATGAAACAGTAAAATCAGAACACCCAGAAGTGAAAAACATAATAAGTGTTCTTCAGGAACAACAAAAATGTTGGAATAATGGAGATATTGATGGATTTATGCAAGGCTATTGGAATTCTGAAGATTTAGTTTTTACTTCAACAAAACATATACCAACATACGGTTGGCAGAATACTTTAGAAAGATACAAAAACAGTTACCCTACACTGGAAAGTATGGGAGTACTAAAATTTGAATTCTTACACATTGCTGTTGATACAGATAATATTTCAGCAGATCTGAACGGATGTTGGGAATTAGTAAGAAAAGAGGACAACCCTAAAGGAGAGTTCTTTTTAAAACTTAAAAAGTTAGATGGTAATTGGAAAATAACTAAAGATTCTACTACCTCATATTAAACATGAAGAACTACCTTTCTTTAATAAAATTTAGCCATACTATATTTGCACTACCTTTTGCTTTTATTGGTTTTTTCTTGGCCACTAAAAACAACAGTATTGATTGGACTACGTTTCTATATGTTGTGTTATGTATGATTTTTGCACGTTCTGCAGCAATGGCTTTCAACAGATATATAGATAGAAAGATTGACAAAGCGAACCAACGAACTGCAAAAGTAAGAGAAATCCCTAATGGTACTATATCAGAAAAAAACGCATTTATTTTTGTAGTTTTAAATTGTATACTCTTTATTGGTACTACTTATCTTATAAATTCAATTTGTTTTTACCTATCTCCTATTGCGTTATTCGTTATACTTGGATATAGCTATACCAAACGATTTACAGCACTTTGTCATCTTATATTAGGACTAGGTCTTTCCTTAGCTCCATTAGGAGCTTATCTTGCAGTAAATGGCTCATTTGATATAGTACCAATACTATTTTCGATAGTAGTGTTGTTTTGGGTATCAGGATTTGATATTATTTATTCTTTACAAGATGAAGAATTCGATAAAAAACAGAAACTACATTCTATTCCGGTTTTACTAGGAATAGAAAAATCCTTGAACCTATCAAAGTTTTTACATTTAATTTCTGTCATCACTCTTACTTTTATAGGTTTAAATTTTGAATTTGATTTATTTTATTGGATTGGCTTCTCTATTTTTTCCGCACTTCTATTTTACCAACACAGCTTGGTTACAGCAAATGATTTAAGTAAAGTAAACCTTGCTTTCTTCACTACAAATGGGATAGCATCTGTTATTTTTGGAATTTTTGTAATTTGTGACATATTAATAAAATAATTAACATGAAAAAATCAATTTTATCTCTTCTCTTACTTTTTGATGTTTCATTAATTGCTCAAGATTACTTTCAACAAGAAGTAAATTACAGAATTGATGTAGAATTAAATGATAAAAATCATACTTTAACTGCAGAACAAACCATTAAATATATTAATAATTCCCCTGATGACTTAGATGTAATCTGGTTTCATATTTGGCCTAATGCCTATAAAGATAATTCAACAGCACTTGCTAAACATGAATTGGATGGCGGAAGCAAAGAATTGTGGAATTCACTAGAAGAAGAAAGAGGATATATTAGTAATCTTGATTTTTCAGTAGATGGAAAAAGAGTTAACTGGCAATACCATCCAGAACACATTGATATTTGTAAACTAATATTAAATAAGCCTATAAAATCAGGAGATTCAGCTGTAATTAAAACTCCTTTTAAAGTTAAAATTCCTAATGCTAAATTCTCCAGACTCGGACATGTAGGTCAATCTTATATGATCACACAATGGTATCCCAAACCCGCTGTTTACGACAGGGAAGGTTGGCACACCATGCCCTACTTAAGTCAAGGAGAATTCTATTCAGAATTTGGAAGTTTTGATGTAAGTATTAAACTGCCCTTAAATTATACCGTTGGATCAACGGGAGATTTACAAAACAAAGGAGAGAAAATTAGAATAGAAGAGCTATCTGATATTACAGATACAATTACAAAATTCAGTACTGATATGAGCTTTCCAAAATCAGATAAGAAAACAAAAACTATTCGTTTTGTTCAGGAAAATGTTCACGACTTTGCTTGGTTTGCAGACAAAAGATATCATGTTTTAAAGGGGGTGGTTACACTTCCTTATTCCGGAAGAACAGTAGACTTGTATACTATGTTTACTAATAATGAAGCTCATCTTTGGAAAAACTCAATAGAATACATGCACGATGCCGTATACTACTACTCTCTTTGGAATGGAGATTATCCATATAACCATTGTACTGCAGTAGATGGAACTATAGCTGCTGGTGGAGGTATGGAATATCCAAATGTAACAGTTATCGGAGCGATGGGGAGTGATCGGCCTTTAGAAACAGTTATAATGCATGAAGTAGGTCATAATTGGTTTTACGGAATCTTAGGAAGTAATGAAAGAGAACATGCTTGGATGGATGAAGGAATAAACTCCTATTACGAACATAGATATATGAAAACCAAATACCCTAAAGAAAAACTAACAGATAATCTTCCTAAAACTGTAATTAAGATTCTAGACCTTGAAGATGTTACTAATAAAAATATCATCGGAGAATTAATGTATTA
>NZWX01000031.1 GCA_002697625.1 Flavobacteriales bacterium | reverse complement strand
AATATATTCTCTAACTTATCCGCTGGAACATACATTATTGATGTAAAAGATGTATTCGATTGTACCGATAACATAACGGTTACTATAACAGAACCTGATATCTTGTCAAGTATTTTCTCATTAACATCAATGGATTTGTGTTATTCAGATATAATAAATATAAATGGACAATATATATATTCAAATAATAGTACGGGACCAATTATAGATTTTACATGGACAATATCTACTACCCCGCCATGGTCATATACAACAAGTAATAGTATACCAACAAACTTTCCTCAACTAGATCAAGATATCAGTCCTATTGATTATGACATAACATTAAGTGTTAATGGTGGTATATGCGGTACAGAAACACATACAGAAACAATAACAATAAATCCTGAACCACAAGTGAATTTTAACACATTACCATCACAAACTCAAAATCCAACATGTCTTATAACTCAATTTGTAGATAATCCAATTGAAATACTACTAAATTCATACATAATACCATATAATATATCAGACAATAGTGGTAATACGGCTTATATAGAAATATACGCTCCAAATGCATTAGACGCAACTACAGGACTGCCATTACACCCTGTTGGGTCTACTTTTATAATGAATCCTGTTACATCTTCAAGTCTTAACTTTCTTGTCTGGCCAGATTTATTCATTGAATATGACGCAGTTGGAACATATCAAATCTGTATTACTGGACATAATACATGGTGTCCTCCAACTCAGGTTTGTTGTGATGTACAAATAAATACTAATGGAATTCAAGCTAATTTCAATACAATTACTAGAGAGGGATGCGAGGGAGATGATTTTTATTTTCAAGATTTATCTTACCCACCAGTTCCTGGAAATATGATTCAATGGTGTTGGAATTGGCAAGGCACTTCATGTGCCCCGGGAGCTCTAACTAGTCTTATTCCACAGGACGGTGGGATACATACTCAGAGTGCTACTTCAATTTATTATAACAATCCAGGAATATTTTTTGTTAATCAATATGCAGAAAATTTACTATACAATGATAATTATAGTGACCCTATTCCTGTAATAGTACATCCAAAACCACAACCTAATTTTGATATTCCTATAAATCCTGTGTGTAAAAATACAAGTGCTTATTTTACCAACACTTCATCTATTACTCCTCTTCCAATAACACCGCCAGAGCAAATCACATCACACAACTGGTATGTTCAAGATTTAGGAGGTATTTATAATTTTGGAGCTATAACAAATGTAAATCAATGGATTTCACCTGGAACAAATGATTTAGATTTTACTTTTCCAAATTCAGGAAATTGGAAAATCATCTTAGAATGTGAATCGGATAATATCACATGTAATTGTATTAATCAATATGAAGAAACTATATTTGTACATGAGTTACCTATCGCTAATTTCATATCAATTCATAATCCAAGTTGTGTGGATGACAATTTAGTATTTAATGGAAATACAGGAATAGCAGGTGGTTCAAATAATAGCTCTACAGGTGTTATTGATGAATGGAATTGGGATTTTAATGATAGTTATTGTCCAACATTACCAACTTGTAGTTTATATAACAGTACTACCAATGGAGACGCTGATCATAATTATACAGTAAATTCATCTTATAATGTTACACTAACTGTTAGCGATAATAATGGATGTATTTCCCTCCCAACAACAAATCAGATATTTGTTGACCCATTACCAACAGCATCATTTACTGCAACTACCGAATGTTTAAACACACAAACACAATTAGACGGAACCTCTAGTTCAAATTCAACAGATACTTGGGTTTGGGAAATATTTGATCCACAAGAAATTGGTGGTTCTACTATTCAAACAACAAGTAATCCATATTATAACTACACATTCTCAACACCTGGATATCATAATGTAATATTAACTACATATTCAACTTTATCTAATGGACAGATATGTGTTTCAACACCTTTTACACAACAAGTTTATGTTAATGATTTACCTAATCCTAGTTTCTCTTTTAATATTGCTTGTGAAGATAATTTTTTAGGTATAAATGAAATAACTAATTTCATAGATCAAACACCTTCATCAACTATAAATTCTATATCAGGCTTCACAGATGCACTTATTACGTTATATGATTACGTGTGGTATTTTAATGGATCTCCAATTAATTCTCCTCCAGGAAATACTTCATATACATTTGGAGCACCTAATTTCTCACCTGGACATACTGTAAGTTTACTAGTAACAGATGATAATGGATGTACAAATACTTTTACAGACAATGTACCTGTTTCTAATTTACCAAATCCAGATATATCCTTTACCTCTTCAATAACAGGACTAGAAGCATGTGAAGGTGATATAGTACAAGTATCGGACAACTCTATTTATTCAGACTTTGTATCAAATAGTGTAAATTGGTCAATAAGTCCTGCAGCTTCTATAACAACTTCTTCATCAAACCCAGCAACAATTAATTTATCAAATGTAGGAACACATACTATAACTTTGGATGTAACTGATATAAATAATTGTCCATCAACAACCTCAATTATTATTGATGTTTGGGATAATCCTACAGCAGTAATAAATCCTATAACAACTGTATGTGAGGACTTAGTAAATTTAATAACAGCTACAAACCTTACACATTCTTCTTTACCAGGAAGTGGTGCTATAACTAAATATTATTGGGATTTTGGAGATTTTACAAATGAAATTATTCTATCACCATTTAATGGAAACACTACACATTTTTATAATTGTGGAAATTATGATGTAAATCTGACAGTGACAGACGATAATGGTTGTACAAATTCTTCTACAACTGAAATTGCGACAGTTAACTGTAATCCTACAGCTAATTTTGATGTTCTACCAATTTGTTTAGATCCATCATCAACAAATCCTAGCACCTTTACAAGTACATCTATACCAATTTCCGGAACAAATATTACAAGTTTTAATTATGAGTTTAATGATCCTAATTTAGGACCTCAAAACATTTATTCAAACCCAGCAACTTGGGCATTTAGTACCCCAGGAAATTTTCCTGTTATATTAACAATTATTGATGATCAAAACCCTGGTTGTTCTGATGAAATCACAAAATATGCATTAGTTCATGAACTTCCAACAATTTCTTTTACAGCGCCTGAAGTTTGTGAAGAAGAAATAACAATATTAACGGCGTCATCTAATCATCCAATTATCAATTATTCATGGAATATAGATCTAACGACTGGAGATTATGTATCTAATTATAATGATACAGATAACCCAACTCAGTTTGAGTTTAATAATGCCTCTGCTAGTCATATAGTTTCTGTTACTGTAGTTGATGATAATAATTGTGTAAACTCAACAATACCATCACCTGTTGAAGTTTGGGCTAATCCTCAAGCAAATATTGATATAGATCCTAATCAATCATTTTGTTTATATGAAGATATTCAAATAACTGATAATAGCATTTTGGGATCAGGTACAATCAACTATTGGGATTGGGATTTTGGATTAAATTCTAACCCAACGATATTATGTTGTAATACTGACAATGCTTTAGTTAACTACAGTTCACAGGGATGGAAAACAATTTCTTTATATGTTGTGGATGATAATAGTTGTAATAGTACAATTGTAGAGGACATATATATTAATCAATTACCAAATGCTTATTTTACTACTAACACACCATTGTGTTATGGATTTATTGTTGAATTTAATAACAAATCAACTTTAGGTGAACCTTCCAACTATTTTACCGCTTTTGATTGGGAGTTTTATAATTCTGACGGTACAATAAATGGGACATCTCAGCAAATACCTAGCAATCCACCATTATCTAACGAACTTATTCAAGGTCATGATTATTCACAAAATATAATTTCGACTATAGGGGCTTATGTAAGTGCGCAACTTATTGTTACAGATATTGAAGGCTGTACTGGTACTTATAATTCTTCATTAAATAACCCTCAGCAGGACATACAAATTCATCCATTACCTATTGTTGATTTTGATTTTGAAAACATATGTGAAGATGAGGATTTTATTTTTATTGATAATTCCACAATGGATAACAATTCTGTTTTTCCTACACACCAATTAACAACTATAAATACTGACCCATTAAACAACCCTATTTTTGACTATAATGGACTTTTTAATTCAAATACAGGTAATATGAATGGAGGAAGTTGGATTCCTCCATTATGGACCCTCCCTGCTAATAATTTAATTGCTAATTCTCCAAATGGAGTACCTGTAAAATTAACGAGAGAAACTGACGTTGGATGTGTAGGAACTAAGGTAAAATACCCTGTCATTAAACTAAGTCCAAATATTGATTTTACTGTTTCTTATAATCCAATTAACAGATGTGGTGAAGATGTTAAATTTAGTTTTTATAATAATTATTTTGATTTAACCTCTAATTATGATTATAAATATAGCATACAAAATTTTCAAGGAGTTCAGATTAGTGAACCACAAGATATTAATATTATTAATTATAATTTTAATTTACCGGGAGTTTATTACTTAAACATTGAATTAGACAATAATAATGATTGTATAGTTGATTCAATTTACAATATCTATATTAATCCAAATCCTATATCTAATTTTACACCAAGTATTACAGAAGAATGTGAGGACATTTTAATTGATTTTACAGATTTATCTACTATTCCAAATAATAATGTAAACGGCATTAGTACAAATATTATTAGATGGGACTGGGATCTTGATACAGTTCAACAAATAATTAATTCTCCAGAAGATGGAAATACATTTTTTACTTTTAATAATATTTCTTCTCCATATGATATCTATTTAACTGTTACAACAGATTCATCCTGTACAGATATTTTTGGACCAAACTCAATTATTGTTCATCCAACACCCATTGCAGATTTTGTAACTCCACTTATTGGAGAGAATGGGAAATATTTATTTGATGGTACCATAACTACAACATCAAATGGATTACCTGCTTCTCCACCACAATATAATTATAGCTGGGAAATTGAAGATGGGAGTTATATTATAAATGTTTCTCCTGATGATGATATTCAACTTGATGGAACAGAAGATTATGGATACTATTGGTATAATAGTTTGATTAATGATGCTTGGCTAGAGGTCTGTTTATTTGTTGAAAATGATTATCGTTGTATAGGGGACACCTGTAAAGATGTAAAGGTAGATCACTTTAACAATTTAATTGTACCCAATTTCTTATATCCTTCTGACCCAAGTTCTGGATCAAGTGTCTTTCTACCAAAAGGTAAATCATTAGAAACATATAGATTACAAATATTTGACAAATTTGGAAATCTGCTTTGGGAAACTACTGCATTAGACGAAAATGGTTCTCCAACAGTAGGATGGAAAGGAACATCTCTAAATGGTATTGTACCTCAGGGAACATATGTATGGAGAATTGAAGCTGCTTATGATGATGGAGAACCTTGGTTGGGGATATTAGATAACGGAAAGAGAAAAAAATCTGGATTCATAACACTAGTGAGATAATGAAAAAAATAGCATTTTTTCTTCTAATTTTCATTTGCTTTGACTCTTATAGTCAAGACCCTTCTTTTTCTCAATCTGATGTCGGTTCCATATATATGAACCCAGCATATACTGGATCCTCTGGACATCCAAAATTTCTTTCAATAAGAAGGGAACAGTGGAAAAATTACAACATACCATCTAATGGAGAATTCAACGGAAATTCTGGAGGAATTAGACCCTTTACAACATCCCTAGCAGAGTTTAGTATTGGTCTTGATGCGGGTAATGATGGTCGGGTTGGATTAAGAACCATAGGTGTAGGAGCGTCATTCATGGCAGAAGATCATCTTTTAGTTCCAGAGTTATTATCAAACACTATATTTTTAAGAAGAAGTGACTATCAAATTTATTTATCTGGACTATTTAAAATAGGAAAAACAAGAGCCTTATTCAGCAAAGGTAGCAGTGCATCTGTAATACATTACGCGCAACCTGCAATTAGTTATGGTCAGAGTGTTTATGGTTTACAAACTGAAGGAATCGTTACTTCAGACATGTTAACTCCATTTACACTGAGTTATGATAATCTTCCAGATCCATCAATAAACATTCAAGATCTGGCAATTAGCAGTAAACCATTTCATAAATTAGTACTTGGATTACTTTGGAGTGCTCAAGGAAATACAAATACTTCTTCATATAATAGAACTGAAAGTGGTTTTGCATTCCAAAGAATGACAGAAGGATTTAATAATAATCCGCTTACTTCAAAAATTACTTTACATGCTAAGCATAAAGGATCTTTACCAGATTGGAATTTGAAAATGATACCTTATTGGAATATTTTTACAAAGAGAGAAATATATTATTCTGGAGGGCCTTTTACAAATAAAATAATGGGGAAAACTGAAATTGGAGGATCTATAGAAGTTGGAAGGTACTCTTTATTAGAATTAGGTAGTTTACTTAGATTTAATTCAAATTATGAAAATACAGGAATTAGACAATTAAATTGGCAAACAACTAGTCCTTTTATCAGATTTAATCTTCGTGGAAGAAGACATGCTTTCCAATTAAGTTGGTGTAATGATATTGAATCTACATTCTTTACAAAGTCAGAAAACGACTTATATATTGTCAACACTGGCATTACAAATGAAATTAGCCTTACAATCATTCTTTGGGGAGGTAAAGGCCCTAAAGAATGTATTGATTACGGTTTAATGAAGAATAATGGTCTTCTTCAAGATATAAAAAACAATGGATTAATGAACAGAGGTGGATTTAAATAAATATCTTATTTAATTACCTTAAATTCTACTCTCCTATTCTTTTCATGTGAGGAACTTGCTTTTTGAGACTCTCCAAAAGCTTTTACAGACAATCTTCCTTTATTAACACCTTGACCTATTAAGTATTCATATACTGAATTAGCTCTTCTTTTTGAAAGTTTCATATTATATTTTTCAGTACCTCTTTCATCTGCATGTCCATTAATCTGTAAATTCTTTTCAGTATTATCAATTAAAAACTGAGCTACTTTATTTAAAATAATTTTAGAGTTTTCATCTAGATTATGTTTATTAAACTCAAAATGAACTCTATCAGCCCATAATGGTAAATTATCCCAAGTTATTTCTGTTATAGTATCAATAAAAGAAGGTACTTTAACAAAAACCTTAATTGTATCCTGTTGAATAATCTCAATTGTATCTGGACAACCCATGTTTCTTAAAGAACCTTTTACAAACGGACATTTATCTAATTCATCTTGCAAACCATCTCCATCTGAATCAGGACATCCATTTAACTCTGGCACTCCAGGAATATCTGGACACCTATCATATTTATCAATAATTCCATCGGAATCTCTATCAGGACATCCATTATTTAGTGCAAGTCCAGGAAAATCTGGGCATTCATCTTCCCAATCTTGAATACCATCTTTGTCTCTATCAGGACATCCATTTAATTCTGGAGCTCCAGGAATCTTAGGACATCCATCATCTTTATCCAATACACCATCCTTGTCAGAATCTTTTTCTTTTGGCTTTAACTTATAAGTCATCACTATTCCATGAGAACCATATGAAGGAATACTCATCTTAGTTGCGGTAATATCATAGGAATAACCCAAATCATAATTTAAGAAACTTAATCCTAACATTGCTATAAAAGCATCATTTGTTCTATAAGAAAATCCACCCCAAACAGTATTGTTTATAGAAGTCTTTAGATTTAGGTCCATTTGAACATTAGAAGCTCCGATCTTCTTAATTAATAAAGAAGGAGAGAATTCCAATCCTTTTGAAGACTGTATGTTATATTCAGCATTTAAATAGTAATGATTGACTAAAGTGTTTTCTACTCCTGTATTACTAAGATTTAAGTCTGAATTCAAAACATTAATAACTGAAGCTCCTATATTAAATTTATCTGAAAAATAGTTTACACCTATTGAAGCTGAATTTCCAACCACCTTGTCTATTACACCACCATTCATTGCTGGATCAATAACACCATCATTTTCTAATATAATTTCTGAATTATCAATTTTATATTGTAAGATATTTGCAGAAGCTCCAACAGAAATTTTGTTAGAAGATTCGATTGGAAGTAAATAAGAACCGCTTATTGTCCCACTTAACTTTGAAATAGGTCCAGTATTATCATTTACAATTCTAACACCTCTTCCAAATTTTTCATGCTCAACATTATAATAAGAAACAGATTGTGTTTTAGGAGCTCCATCAAATCCAGTCCATTGATCTCTAATCATGAATCCTAGTTGATTATCTGATTTAGTAGAAATTAAAGATGGATTTATTACTATATCATTTAACATGTATAGAGAATAATGTGGCATTTGCTGTGCGGTTACTAATAAAGGTAAAGATAGTAGAAAAAGAGTGTATATTAGTTTTTTCATCATCTTTTAATTGTTACGGTACCATTAAACACTTTCCCAGAATCTTTTAACTCAATTACATAATAGTATGTTGCGATTGGTAAATCAACGCCATTTCTTTTTCCATCCCATGGGACAGAATAGCCCTCAGAGAAAAACACCTTTTGTCCCCATCTATTATGAACATGAACGACAACATCAGGGAAATTATACAAACCATATATAGCCCATTCATCATGAATACCATCATTATTTGGAGTAAATCCTGATGGAATTTCTATACAACCATCATAGCCGTCAAAACCAACTTCAATTGTTTCTGTTAGATATACACATGAGTTTGCGTCTCTAACTTCTAAAGTATAAAACCCTTTTGATAAATTATTTAACTCAGAACTATAATCTCCATTTGACCATAAATAAGCATAAGGCATTGTCCCTCCCGACACATTTGCTGAAATAGAACCGTCATTATTTTCTTCACAACTAGCATCGAATGCTAAACAGTTAATTATTACTTCCTCAGGTTGAAAAATTTCAACTGAGAATGTTGCTGAACAATTATTTACATCCTGCACTAACACAGAATATAATCCAGCTTCTAAATTTTCAATAGTTGAAGAAGAGGCTCCATTACTCCAAGAATAAAAATATGGAGGAGTATTTCCACTTAGGATAAAATCAATAGAGGCAGTTGATTCTCCATAACATTTTACATCTAAAGTATTAAACACATCTAAGTATGCTAAGGGCTCAGAAATAGTATAGTTTTCTGAAATAACACAATTATTTGCATCTATAACATCAACTGTATAAATTCCTGCTAAAATATTATTTAAATCTTCTGAAGTTTCTGAATTAGACCAATTATATGATAGTCCTCCGGTTCCACCAGAAACATTAATATCAATACTGCCTAACGCTGCTCCATTACAAACAGAATTTTGAATTGTTGATCCAATTACTAACTCTGTAGGTTCTGTAATGCTCGCAGTATCATAAATAATACAACCATTAGCATCAGTTAACTGAACAGTATAAGTTCCAGCAGATAAATTATTTAAATCTTCAGTTGTTTCATTATTACTCCACAAGAAGGAATATCCAGAAACACCACCAAAAGGAGCAAAATCAATAGAACCATTATTGTTACCATAACAATCTATATTTGTATTAGATATAGAGGATATTAATTCAGGTGCATCTTGTACATTAAATTGTAAAGTTTCCTCACAATTATATACATCAGAAACTACAACTGTATATTGACCTGCAGAAGCCAAAATAATTGTGTTTGTATTTGTAGAAAACCCATTACTACAATCATAAGTATAAGGTGGTATACCACCTGTAGTGCTCAAAATATTTATTTCTCCTGTAGAATCTCCATGGCATTTTGTAAAAACAGGTGAAACATAAGATGAAATTATCTCGGAATTTTCAGATATATCAACAGTATTTGTTGTATCACATCCATTATCATCTATTATAGTTACTGTATAGTTTCCAGCTAATAATCCACTAATATCCTCTGTTATTTCTGAGTTGCTCCACTGGAAATTATATGGAGGTGTCCCACCAGAAAGACTTAAGTCGGCTTCACCTGTAGCATCTCCAAAACATAATATACTTGTTCCAAGTATATTAGATGTCAAGGGAAATTGAGGTTCTGTTATTATAAAATTATTTGAAATCTGACATTGATTTAAATCTGTAATGACTACAGAATAGTTACCAGAAGGTATGTTGTATAAATCTTGACTTACTTCTAAATTACTCCATAAATAGGAATAAGGCGATATTCCACCGGTAATTTCTAAGTCAATAATTCCTGTATAATATCCTTTGCAAAGAATATTTGTTACTGAATCATTTAAAACTAACTCGTCTGGCTGATAAACATAAGTTGTATCTGAATAAAGACAACCATTTGAATCTGAAACATAATAAACATAATCAGATGCAATTAAAGAGTCTATATATGTAGAGTCAGATAAAACAGCATCCCATGAAATTGAATATGGAATTGTACCACCTTGGATATTTACATTAATGACTCCATCAGAAAACGAATTACAACTTACATCTTGTACACTAGATGTAGCAAATAAGGAATCTGGTTCCTGAATTGTAAAAATTGTATCTTTAGAACATGAATAATCATCTTCTATATGTAAAGTATATGTTCCATTATGTAAGTTTGCAATATCTTCATTATTAGAATTAAAACCATTAGGCCCATTCCAAAGAGTTATTAATGTTCCTGTTCCTCCATTTAGATTAACTGATACTGATCCATTTCCATCATTATAACAAGTATTATTTAATACAAGGAATGAATCAAGTGTTATAGGGATTGGTTCTGAAACAATAAACTCAAAAGTATCTCTACAAAGTCTTGAATCAATTAACTCAAGAGTAAAAGTATCTGCACAAAGATCTGAAATCAAATTTGATGTATTTATACCATTACTCCAATTATAAAGAAAGGGAGCGCTTTCTGGATTTAAAATATTTACTTCAATTTGACCACTACAAGAATTAAAACAGCTGTCATTTACAATAGTTGTTTGTAACACAAAAGAATCTCTCTCATATAAGATAATAGATTCTGTTTCTGAACAATTGTTAGCGTCTATAAAAGTTATTGAATATAAATCTGGACATAATCCTGTTAGCATTGTCGTGTTAGTATCAATGATAGAGGCATTTAACTGCCAAATTATATTATAAGGAGTTGAACCTCCACTTATGGAAACCTCAATTGCTCCATCACAAACCTGATAGCATGCACTGTCAGTGATAACTGAACTTAATTTAAGTGTGTCTGGATTTTCAATAAATACTGTATTAGTAGTAAAACATCCATTGGAATCAGTGATTATCACATTATGTGTTCCATAACATAAGTTAAAAGCAGTATCTGATGTTTGTCCGTCACCCCAAAGAAATGTAAAGGGATATATTCCGTCTTCAGGTATAACAATAGCAGATGCGTCACATGAAGAAATACACGAAAGAGTATCAGAAATAACCTGAGAACTTACCTCAATTGGATCTATCAAGTTAAAAGTATCAATTCTAGAGCAATTATTGGAATCAGTTGTAGTCAATATATATTGGCCACTTGATAATCCAGACAAGTCTTCAGTACTAAATCCATTGTTCCAACTCCAAGAAAATGGAGAATCTCCTAAAGTTGTCACATCAATATTACCATCCGTTAATCCAAAACAAGTTGGATTTATTAAAGTTTTAAAAATTCCTAACTCTGAAGGTTCTTCAATCTCATTTGAACGGAAATCAACAAGATTTCCTATATTATCTGTAATTGTAACACTATAATTTCCCGCACATAAACTATCTCTATTATTATCATTCGCTATAGCATTACCACTACTACCCCATTCAAAATAATAAGGTTGATTTCCTCCAAAAACAGTAATTGAAATTTCACCATCACAATTAGCATGACAAGATGAATTAGTCACGCAATATACTATTGAATCTGCATTTACTACATTATTATTAGTAACACAATTTTGTGAAAATAATACTAATGGATATAATAAGACAAATATTAATAAACTTCTCATGCATCAAATATAAATTAAATAATTGGTATAATATCTACTTATTCATATATTTAAAACATCATAAAAAAGTTGTAGAAAACTTAAGAAAGGTTCCGTAATTTTTTTCAGAAACATCAATGATTTCAAGGGTTTGTTTTTTGTATTTTTGCAGGTATGATAACAATAATTCGACAAGGAGTAAAAGAAGACTTGCCTTCAGTTCTACAACTAATTAAAGAACTTGCACGATATGAAAATTCAGAACATGAAGTTACTATTACATTAGAAGATTTGGAAAAGGATGGGTTTGGAGATCATCCAAATTATCTATTTTTAGTTGCAGTACAGAATCAAGAAATTATAGGAATTTCTTTTTATTGGATAAGATACTCTACTTGGAAAGGTAAATTTCTCTTTTTAGAAGATTTTGTGATAAAAGAAGAATATAGAAATCAAGGTATTGGATCTAAATTGTTTGAAGAAACAATAAAAATTTGTAAATCAAAAGGTATGAACGGCATGTTCTGGCAAGTTCTAGATTGGAATGAACGAGCAATTAAATTCTATAAAAAGTATGATGCTGATATTAGTTCAAAATGGTTAAATGGTAAACTAACAAAAAAACAAATTGAACAAATTTCTTCAAATAAATAATACTGTACACATCAATATATTATCATTATTTTTATAGTTTAGTGATGGAAGAATAACTTGGTTATTTGCAGATGAAATAAAAATATATATTTCATTATGTATTTTTTTTCAAACATAAAATTATTTTTTGGCATTTACTTTCACCTACTAAATGAATGATCTCATCTGCAGACGCTTGTTTAATCTTTTCAATACTACCAAAATGAGAAAGGAGTTTTTGGGTTGTTTTTTCACCTATTCCATCTATTTTATCTAATGAATTTTTAAAAATATTTCTACTTCTTTTATTTCTATGATGTGTTATTGCAAATCGGTGAGCTTCATTTCGGATTTGTTGTATTAATTTTAAACTCTCTGATCGTTTATCTAAATACACAGGAATAGGATCGTCTAAAAAGAAAATCTGTTCTAGTTTTTTCGCTATTCCTATAATGTCTATTTTACCTAATAATCCTAGTTTATTTAAACTTTTTGCTGCAGAGGATAACTGACCCTTACCACCATCTATAATAATAAGTTGTGGTAACTCTTTTTGTTCTTCTAACAAACGCTTGTATCTTCTGTATACTACTTCTTCCATAGATTTAAAATCATCAGGACCAACTACAGTTTTGATATTAAAATGACGATAATCTTTTTTAGATGGTTTTGCATTTTTAAACACAACACAAGCAGCAACCGCATCTACTCCTTGAAAGTTTGAATTATCAAAACACTCTATATGCCTTGGTCTTTCTATTAACTTTAAATCTACTTGCAATTGATTAATTATTCTCTTATCTGAAGATTTTTCTCTCAACTGCTCCTTTTTCTTTAACTTATCAAACTGCATGTATTTTGCATTTCTCCTGGAAAGTTCAATCAACTTAAATTTATCTCCTATTTTAGGAATTATAATCTTAGTATTTTCCCATAAATTATCTATCCGAATAGAACTATAAATTTCTTTTGAGTTAGAACTGAATCGTTGTCTAATATCAGTTATAGCATAAATCAACAATTCTTCGTCTGTTTCCTGTAATTGTTTCTTTAATTCTATTGTATGGGTTTGTATTATTGCTCCATTAGATATTTTTAGGTAATTTACAAAAGCAGATTTCTCATCTGAAACAATTGTAAATACATCTACATTATTTATTTTAGTACTCACAATAGTGGACTTTGCCTGATAATTATTTAACAAATTTAATTTCTCTTTTACAGATTGAGCTTTTTCGAACTCCAAATTTTTTGAGTGATAGTGCATTCTATCTTTTAAAATTGAGCTAACTGATTTAATATCTCCTTTCAATATTTGTTTTATATGATTGATTCCAATTTCGTAACTTTCTTCTGATTGGAATCCCTCACAAGGAGCCAAACAATTTCCTATATGATATTCCAAACAAAGTTTAAATTTCCTATTGTCTATATTTTCTTTCTTCAGGTTAAAATTACAATTTCGTAAAGGATACAACTGATGTACAAAATCTAATAAAGTTCTCACTAGTTTAACGGATGTATACGGTCCAAAATAAACCGATCCATCTTTAACTACTTTTCTGGTAGAAAACACTCGAGGAAATGACTCATTTTTAATACAAATAAAAGGATAACTTTTATCATCCTTTAGCATAACATTATACTTTGGTTGGTATTTTTTAATCAGGTTATTTTCCAATAATAAAGCATCCATTTCAGTAGGTACAACAAAATATTTGAGATGCTTAATCTTGGACACCAATAATCTCGTTTTAGCGTGTTCATGTTTTTTAGAAAAATAAGAAGAAACCCTCTTTTTTAAATCTTTTGCCTTTCCTACATAAAGTATTTTGTTAGTGGCAT
The DNA here is from genome assembly GCA_002697625.1 of Flavobacteriales bacterium. GTDB lineage: Bacteria > Bacteroidota > Bacteroidia > Flavobacteriales > BACL11. The sequence continues at coordinate 42,830 of NZWX01000031.1, read as the reverse complement.
CAAAAAATTGATACACACCTGCCTTTTTGGGTAAGTTGTGTATAGTATCTTTTATTTCTTCAGACGGCTTCAATTTTGTAAAAAAACTACTTTTTTATACAAGACTCAATCTCAAATCTTGTAATATCAACTATAGATCTCAGATTGTTGGAAAAATCACCATCCAAAAAATCAACTGAAAATTGAACAAATATCAGATAAGAATTACAAATCAGAATAAAAAACAAAAAGTATTTCTTCATAGTGTGTAAATATAGTATTTTTGAAAATATTAATTTTTAAATAATAATGATAATTAGTCACAAATATAAGTTTCTGTTTATAGGATTATCATTTTCAGCTTCTTCAGCAATTACAAAGGAGTTGCATAAAGAATATGAAGGTAAACCATATTTAAGAAAGCACTCATTATATCATGAGTTTCTGAAAGTTGCTACTGAAGAAGAAAAAAAGTACTTTATTTTTTCTGTACTTAGGAACCCTATGGAAATTGCAGTAACCGTTTACGAAAAAATGAAAGCCAATGCAAAAGGGAATTTTACAAACCCAAATTTATTTACAGAAAATGGAGGTCATATAAACAAGAAACAAAGAGATAGGTTTAATTTTATACACAACAATAATGCTAGCTTTCAAGAATATTTTAAAAAGTTTTTCAATAAACCATTTGATAATTTCGCTAGATTAACCCTAGACAATTGTGACTATGTAATTAGATACGAGAATATTTCTGAAGACTATAAAATTGCACTTGTAAAAGCTGGAATAGAAAATCCAAAGGGATTACCTGTTGTAAACAAAACATCTGGCAAGAAAAAAGATTTAAACGAATATTATACAGAAGACATTCAAAATCTTGCATTGTTCGTTTTTGGTCCGTTTCTAGAAAAATATAAATACGATATACCAAGGCATTGGAAATTTCAGAAAATTCCTTTTTCTGCTTATTTTTTATTTAATGTTGGAGGTTTTATAAGAAAGTGGAAATGGAAACTTAGGAAACATTCAGACAGAAAAAGTATAGAAGGAACTATATATGGAGATATGCAAAGGGATGAAGTCTAAACTTATTTGAAATAAGACCTATAAAAAATCAATAAAGAAACTATTCCTGTAAAAATACCAGAATCAGCAATATTAAATATGGGTCTAAAGAAGATAAAGTGATCTCCTCCCCAAAAAGGAATCCAATCTGGAAGAAAGTACGACTCACCTGTTAAAGGAAAATACAACATATCAACAACTTTACCATAAAATATAGTCTCTCCAAAAAACACACTATCAACAATATTTCCTAGTGCACCCCCTATAATTAATCCGAAACAAATCAATAATCCATTTGGAAATTTAGTTTCTTTTGTCAGCTTGTACACATAAAACACACCCCATATAACCACACAAATTCTGAAAAGAGTTAAAAATAATTTTCCATATTCACCTCCGAACTCCAGACCATACGCCATTCCATTATTTTCTATAAAATGTAATCTAAACCAATCAAACACACGAATTTCCTCACCTAAGAGCATCGATGTTTTTACCCAATACTTAGAGAATTGGTCGACTAATAATAAAATAAAGGAAGTAAGAAATACCTTTTTCAAAGTTATTACTGGGCTCTTTTAGCTTCTATAGAAAGTGTAGCATGAGGAACTAATTTTAATCTTTCTTTACTAATCAATTTTCCTGTAACTCTGCAAATTCCATAAGTTTTATTCTCAATACGAATAAGAGCATTGTTAAGATTTTTTATAAATTTTTCTTGCCTCATAGCAAGTTTCATGTTTTCATCTTTTGAAAGAGTAGAAGAACCTTCTTCAAAGGCTTTAAAAGTTGGTGATGTATCATCTGTGCCATTTTCAGAAGCATTAGAATACGCTGCCTTTAATAAATTTAAATCTTGCTGAGCAGTATTAATTTTTGTTTCTATTAACTCTTTAAACTCTTGTAATTCTACTTCTGTATAACAAACTTTTTCTTCTGACATAATTATATTTTTTTAATTTCAACGTAGGTCGATAGATTATCTATTAAGTCAATATTGATTTTTTCATTTTTAATAACATCAACCACATTCAACGAATTTGCTAATGTTTCTCCACAAATATAAGATAAATTATTTGTTATCGCATTCTCCAAGGATTCATTTTTTTCAACAGTAATAACTATCTTATCTGTTACCTCAAATCCTTTTTCTTTTCTTATATTTTGTATTCTGTTTATGAATTCTCTGGCTAAACCTTCTTCTTTCAAACTTTCGGACAAAGTAACATCTAATGCTACTGTTAATCCATCCTGAGTAATAACTTTCCAACCAGGAATATCTGCAGATGATATTTCTACATCTGATAAATCGATTGTTATATCTGAATTTATATTGTATTTACCTTCTTTTTCTATTTTTTTAATATCAGAAGATGTAAACTGATTTACTGTAGAGGTAATCAACTTCATATCTTTTCCAAATTTTGGTCCTAAAGTCTTAAAATTAGGTTTTATTTGTTTGGTGAGAATGGATGAGTCTGAAGAAATAAACTCAATCTCTTTTATATTAAGTTCGGAAAGTAAAATGTCCTCAACTGAATTTATCTGTGATTTCATTTGCTCTCCGATAACTGGAATCATTATCTTTTGTAGAGGTTGACGAACACGAACTCTTTCCTTTTTTCTGAGTGAAAGAACCATGCTAGTAATCTTTTGAGATACATCCATTTTTTGTTCCAACTCTCTATCTATCTTGCGTTTTTCTGATTTAGGAAAAATAGACAAATGAACAGATGAAGACGCTTGTTTATTAGAAACTGTATTTAAATCTTTAAACAATTGATCCATAAAAAATGGAGCTATTGGAGCTGATATAATTGCAATCTTTTCTAGACACTCATACAAAGTTTGGTAAGCTGATACCTTATCTTTATTGTACTCTCCTTTCCAGAACCTTCTTCTACTTAATCTTATGTGCCAGTTTGACAGTTTATTCATAACAAAATCCTGAACCAAACGAGCCACTTTTGTTGGCTCATAATCTTCATAATTATTTTCTACCTCCTCAACCAGACTATTAAGTTCTGAAATAATCCACCTATCTATTTCTGTTCGTTCTTTAATATCTATTTCTTTTTCGGAATAAGTAAAACCATCAATATTTGCATATAATGCAAAGAAGGAATAAGTGTTATATAAAGTCCCAAAAAACTTTCTTTGAACCTCTTCAATTCCGCTTACATCAAATTTAAGATTATCCCAAGGTTGAGCGTTAGAAATCATGTACCATCTGGCAGCATCTGCTCCGTATTGATCTAAAGTTTCGAAGGGATCAGTTGCGTTACCTAATCTTTTCGACATTTTATTTCCATTTTTATCAAGAACCAAGCCATTAGAAATTACATTTTTGTATGCTACACTATCAAACAACATAGTAGATATAGCATGTAAAGTAAAAAACCACCCTCTTGTCTGATCTACTCCTTCTGCAATAAAATCTGCAGGAAAGTTTTTTTCAAATACATCTTTATTTTCGAAAGGGTAATGTAATTGAGCGTAAGGCATAGAACCGGAATCGAACCAAACATCAATAAGATCTAACTCTCTCTTCATTTCCTTGCCTCTAGCAGATACTAAAATAATATCATCAACATAAGGCCTGTGTAAATCAAATGTATTGTAATTCTCCTCTGAAAAATCACCTGCTTCAAAAGAAGATAGTGGGTTAGATGTCATATATCCCGCTTTTACTGATTTTTCAATTTCAGACTGAAGCATCTCAACTGAAGAGATACAAATTTCTTCTTCTCCATCTTCTGTACGCCAAATAGGAATAGGAATCCCCCAGAAACGAGAACGTGAAAGATTCCAATCTACCAAGTTTTCTAACCAATTACCAAACCTTCCTTCTCCAGTAGATTTTGGTTTCCAATTGATAGTATTATTTAACTCCATCATTCGTTTTTTGTAATCGGTAGTCTTTACAAACCAACTATCCATTGGATAATATAAAATAGGTTTATCCGTACGCCAACAATGAGGGTAAGAATGTTCGTACTTTTCAGATTTAAATAATCTGTTATTATTCTTTAAATTTATTACAATTTGGACATCTGCAGGATACTTTGGTTTTTCTTCGGATTCAGTATAAAACTCTTCCTTTACATACTGACCTGCTAATTCTCCCATCTGCTCTGTAAATCTACCCTGATCATCTACTAATGTTAAAGACCCAATACCATTGTGTTTAGCAACTAGATTATCGTCTGCACCAAAAGAAGGAGCTAAATGAACGATTCCTGTTCCATCTTCTGTTGTAACAAAATCTGCAAGTACTACCCTAAATGCATCTCCATCTGATGGTTGGGCATACGGTAACAATTGATGATAATTTATTCCATTTAATTGTTCTCCAATATATTCTGCAACAATTTGGTAAGGAAGTTGTTTGTCTCCTTGTTTATAATCGGAAAAAGAAATTCCTTCTGTAAAGTATTTGTGTAATAATGCTTTTGCCATAATAATAGTAATAGGCTCAGCAGTATATGAGTTATAGGTATTAACTTTTACATATTTTATTTTTTTACCAACTGCAAGTGCTGTATTTGATGGTAAAGTCCAAGGAGTAGTTGTCCAAGCAACAAAAGAAATTTCTTTCTCTCCGGTAAATAAAGAAGAGGATTTTTCATCCTCTATAATTTTAAACATTGCCACTGCAGAAGTATCTTTTACATCTCGATAACATCCTGGCTGATTTAACTCATGTGTACTTAATCCTGTCCCTGCTTTTGGAGAATAAGGCTGTATGGTAAAGCCTTTATAAAGCAATCCTTTTTTATGAAGTTCGGCAAGTAACCACCAGACGCTTTCTATATACTTATTATTATAGGTAATATAGGGATTATCCATATCTACCCAATATCCCATTTCATTAGTTAGTTTTTCCCACTCTCCCTTAAACTTCATTACATCCGTTCTACAAGCTTTATTATAATCTTCTACCGATATAGTTGTACCAATATCTTCTTTAGTTATACTTAAAGATTTTTCTACACCAAGCTCTACGGGTAATCCGTGCGTATCCCAACCTGCTTTTCTATTTACCTGATATCCTTTTAAGGTCTTATATCTACAAAATAAATCTTTCAGAGTTCTAGCAATAACATGATGAATACCTGGCATACCATTTGCAGAAGGAGGACCTTCGTAAAATGTAAATGTAGGCTTTCCTTTTCCTTTTTCTATACAGCTATTAAATACATTATTGTCGTTCCACTCTTTCAGAATAGTCTTATGAATTTCTGATAGATCTAAAGCTTTGTATTCCTTATAATTACTCATGTAGATATCTAAAAAATATTATCTTGCAAATATAGTTTTTTGATTTAGAGTAGAAAGCTAAAATCTTCATTTGTTGGAAGTATAAAAAATCCCCACCAACGGTAAGGATTTAATTAAATTCTAAAAAATTATTTTATGCTAGTTTTTTAGATAAAGAATCTTGATATATTGATTTGTACTCTGACACTTCACCAAAAGATTGATCATCCACTCTTATCTCTCCTTTACTTACATGTCCAATTAACGAAAATGGAAGATCTGATTTCTTTAACAAATCCAAAAACCTATCCTCTTTCACCTCTCTAACTGAAACAATAACTCTAGATGGAGACTCTCCAAACAAAAAGGCGTCCTCTCTAATCTCAGAAGAAGTAGTAATATCAAACCCTAAGTTGTTAACCATAGCGCTTTCTAATAAAGTAATAAATGTACCACCATCTGCAACATCATGTGCTGACTCAATAACTCCCGCACGAATAAGTTTAGTAAGGGTATTCTGTAATTCTGCTTCCATATCTAAATCAAATTTAGGAGTAGAAGACTCTTTTATTCCATGATAAGAAGATAAATACTCAGAAGAAGAAATATCGTTATCGCAAGTACCTAACATATATATTAAATCCGACTTTCCTTTAAAAGCTAAAGATGTAATATGAGATTTATCCTCTATAACTCCTAACATACCTATTGTTGGAGTAGGAAATACAGGAGTTTCAGCTTCATCCGTTACCATTTGATTATAAAAACTTACATTTCCACCAGTAACAGGAGTATTAAACTTCTCACAAGATTTTTTCATTCCCTTAATTGCCCCTACAAATTGCCAATATACCTCAGGATTATAAGGATTACCAAAGTTTAAACAATTAGTAATAGCAGATGGAACACCTCCAGAACAAACAATGTTTCTGGCAGCTTCCGCAACAGCCATTGCACAACCTTCTTCCGGATCTGCATTTACCATTCTGGCATTACAATCTACCGTCATAGCAAGAGCTTTATTACTTCCCTTTAGGTTTACTATACCTGCATCTGTAGGTGAATTTGTACTCATATTAACAGTTCCTACCATAGAATCGTACTGCTCATACACCCACCGTTTAGATGCAATATTTTCATGCCCAGCAAGGTACTTTGCTACTAATGATAAATTAGAAGGCTGCTCTACATTATCTATATTAAACTTCTTCCATTCTTGGTAATATTTTGGTTCTGACCATTCTCTATGATAAACGGGAGCTCCTCCTCCTAAAACTAAATCTGAACAAGGTACATCTGCAACTAATTCTCCATACATAAAATACCTCACCCTATTACCTTCTGTAACTACTCCTATTTCTTCACAAGATAAATCCCATTTATCAAAAATATCATTTACAATATCTTCCTTACCTTTTTCTACAACTACCAACATTCTTTCTTGAGACTCTGAAAGTAAAATTTCCCAATCTTTCATACCCGCTTGTCTGGTAGGAACTTTATCTAACCACAATTCCATACCATGTTCTCCCGCAGCTGACATTTCATTAGAAGAACATGTAATACCTGCAGCTCCCATATCTTGCATTCCAACTACCGCATCAGTTTTACCAAGCTCCAATGTAGCCTCTAATAATAATTTCTCCTGAAATGGATCCCCTACTTGTACTGCAGGTAAATCTTCTGCGGACTCTTCTGTTATATCCTTAGATGCAAAAGATGCTCCATGAATACCATCTTTTCCTGTACGTGAACCAACAATAAATACTGGATTACCAACTCCTGTTGAAGTTGCAGAAATCATATCTCCTTTTTTCATAATCCCAGCCGAAAATGCATTTACTAAAGGATTAGTATTATAACAATCGTCAAAGAACACCTCACCACCAACAATTGGGATACCAAAAGCATTTCCATAATCTCCAATTCCTTTCGTAACTCCTCTAACTAACCATTTAGTTCTATCTAACTCAATATTACCAAACCTTAAAGAATTAAGTTGAGCAACAGGACGAGCTCCCATTGTAAAAATATCTCTATTAATACCACCTACCCCTGTAGCAGCTCCTTGATAAGGTTCTAGTGCAGATGGATGATTGTGAGATTCAATCTTAAAACAACACGCTAAACCATCACCAATATCTACTAATCCTGCATTCTCCTCTCCTGCCTCTACTAGCATATGAGGACCTTCTTTTGGTAATTTTTTTAACCAAACAATAGAGTTTTTATATGAACAATGTTCGGACCACATCACCCCAAAAATACTCAGTTCGCAAAAGTTAGGAGTTCTTCCTAATATCTCTTTAATTCTTTCGAATTCATCTGCTCTTAATCCCATTTCTAGGGCTTGTTCAACAGTAGATAAAGTTAGTGTTGCTTGTGATGACATATTTTATATTTTGATTTATGTACAAAAATAACTATTTTTGTAACTTATTTATAAAAAATAAAGATGAAAAAGATATTACTTTTTAGCCTAGCGTTAATAACTTTAAATTCCTGTGAATTTCCGGACCCCATTCCAGTTGAAGGTTGTACTGACCCAAATGCAATTAACTATAATTCTAATGCTGATACAGATAATAATTCTTGTGATTTTACTGCTGACATCTTGTTTTATATGAATCAGGATGCGGGAATATTTTTATATAATCAAGGTCTGAGTAAAATAACTTTTTTTATAAACGGAAATAGTATAGGATCACAATATAATAATGGGGGATTTTTTACTTCAGAGATAGCTCCTATTTGTTTTGATGAATTTTTCACCACAGGATCTGTTTATTGGTCGGAAAGTAGTTACACAACTATATCTTGGGAAGCTATAGATGAAAATGGATATGTATGGTATGATAACACAACTAACTTAGTGGCAAATGAATGTTTAACAATGGAACTAACCGCTAAAAAACTGAAAGCATTTCAGGCAAACAGCTAGTAGAAACCATTGTACTTACGAACAATCCACTCTGTACAAAGTAACGAAAGTAAAGATAAAAAGAACCAAATATTATTTAGTATAGAGCTTGTTTTTTCACTAGTATGTAATATACTTTTATTGAGATTACTACTTACTAATTCATGTTTAATTTCAGAAACATTAAACTCGTCAAATAATTTCCCATTACTTTGCTCAGACAACTGATACAGTAACTGATGGTTTGCCGTATTTATACTTCCTTCTTGTTTTCTTGGTAGAATACTAAACTCGCCTTTTTTGGTTTCTTGTCCGGAATTATAACTTACAGTAAAAAAGTACTTTCCTTCTGACAGGGAAGGAATATTTAAATAGTAAGATGAATTAGGAAATTTAGAAAATATATAATTAAACTTTTCTCCTTTCTCATTTTTTAAATCTATCCGAACTTCTTTCGAGTTGTTAAGCTCATAATTTTCATTATAATATTCTGATCTGAATTCCAATGATTTTCCTTCTTCTATTTTTTTATCATAAGAAATCCTGAATCTACTTTTATCCTCTTTTATTAGTAGATATTGTGATATTTTAGAAAATAATTCGTTAAAGTTTTGGTGAAATTCCTTCCCCTCTCTATCATGGATTTTCCACCTCCATATTCCTTCTGCATATACAACTGCAATCTTTCTATTTATATTTTCATCCAAAGAAATAAGAGACTTTTCACTAGTGTGGATACCAATATTCTGATAAGCTAAAATATCGCAAGTAGCAGAAGTACTATACTTTCCGAAAGTAGAATACAAAGGAGGTAAATTAGTAAGATAATATTGTAAATCAGGGGAAACATTAAACTTTCTAAATTTAGTATTGTAACTAGCTGTAACCTCCTGACTTTTGTTTTTTCCTACTACTTTGCCTTCTGGATAAATAGATTCCAGGAAAGAGATGGAATTAGGATTTACAAATAGTAAAAGTGGAACAGACGACTCATTAAGTTGTCTGGTAATCTCGGATTTTGAATTAGGAATATAAAAAGAAACAATTAGATTATATTCTTCAAATGAAGATATAAATTCAGATAGATAATCTATATCAACATCATAATTTTGATTTTTATCTAGAACCGATTTAAAAGCAGCAATATCAGGATGTACTTTATCGGAAAGAATCAATATTTTATACTTTGTATCTAATACATCAATAAAGAATGTATTACTATTGTTATCTAGATACTCCTCCTGTTTTACACCATCTACTTCTACTCTATATTTTTGCAAAGAAAGAGTATTATGTTCCACTTTAAAACTCGTTTTTATAAAATCAGAATTGGAAGAAATCTTGTGACTTTTTGTTTGTAATAATTTATTTCCTGAATATAATTTTATCTGTAAAGTTTCACCTTTACATTTTTCAGATTTTATTTGCACCTCTACGGGTGAAATATTACCAAGAAATGAAATTTCGTTATGCAATACTTCTGAAATACTAACATCTTTAATAACAGATGTATCTCCAAGAGCAACAGTATAAAAAGGTACGGATTTTGAAATTTTATGGTATAGAGGATTTGACCCCTCATTATATAATCCGTCAGAACTAAGAACAACAGCCATTAGGTTTCTTCCAGAATATTTTAAATCAATTTCATCTAATAAAATAGAACTGTTTGTACTCTGTCCGTTCTTATCTTCAGTAAATCCTTCTTTAACCTCATCCGAATAATGATAACTTATAACATCAAATTCATCTAAAAGAGATTCTTTCAAATCCTGAAACTCCATATAATCTTGATCGTTTTTACAAGAAACAGAGGCATCTTGAGCAAGTACAACTAGTGGTTTTTCANTNGTAGTTTGTAGNTTTNTAGTAATAGGATTAAGNAATAAAAAANCCAATATAGAAACNNCCAAAAAACGAAAAANAAACAAAAAAGCNGTAANACTTTTACTAGNAAANTTGTTTTTTCGNTATAAAAAATAAGCATAAATCACACCNAATAGGATGCAGAATATGCTATATATTATTGGTAACTCTGTAGTTAGGCCAAACATAANATTATGTTAGCATTCCACCACAAACATTAAGTACTTGCCCGGTAACATAAGCCGACATGTCAGATGCTAAAAACAATGTAGCGTTTGCTATATCNTCAGTAGANCCTCCTCTTTTTAANGGAATAGAATTTNTCCATTCGTTTATTTGTTCTTCTCCTAANGNTTCAGTCATTTCNGTTTCAATAAAACCTGGAGCAATAGAATTACATCTNATATTTCTGGAACCNANCTCTAAAGCNGTAGATTTNGTAAANCCATTAATNGCAGCCTTNGATGCAGAATANTTTGCNTGACCNGCATTNCCNTTNACACCNACNACNGAACTCATATTNATAATAGATCCNTTTCTNTGTTTNAGCATNGGTCTTAAAACAGCTTTTGTCATGTTGAAAACAGATTTCATGTTNACNTCCATCACCTTATCGTAATCNTCNTCTGACANACGCATCAGTAAACCATCTTTTGTAATACCTGCATTNTTTACNAANACATCAATAGAACCNAATTCTTCNAATANATCTGATGCNAATTNTTGAGCAGCATCAAAATCTGAGGCATCCGACTTATANCCTTTTGCNTTGCANCCGTTTGNAGAAAGTTCTTTTTCTAACTGTTTTGCTTTTTCTTCTGANGAACGATAAGTAAATGCAATATTTGCTCCTTGCTGAGCAAAAANCTCCGCAATACCTTTACCTATACCNCTACTAGCTCCTGTTATAATTACTGTTTGCCCTTCTAATAATTTCATAATTNTAATTTTAAAATTCAAATATAAAAAATCCCACCAAAAAGGCAGGATTTTATAAAGTTTATTTTGAATANATTATGCCGTANCTTCCATTAACTCCGCCATNATTTTTCCAATTTCCGCNGGAGATTCNGCNACCTTNATACCACACTCACGCATGATAGCCATTTTNGCTTCTGCNGTATCTTCCANNCCACCAACAATAGCACCTGCATGACCCATTGTTCTACCAGCAGGAGCAGTTTGNCCTGCAATAAATCCTANAACAGGTTTTGTTCCATTTTCTTTAANCCANCTAGCAGCATCNGCCTCTAACTGACCTCCAATCTCNCCNATCATAATGATNCCATCTGTNTCTGNNTCATTCATAAANAGNTCNACNGCNTNNTTTGTNGTNGTNCCNATAATTGGATCNCCACCNATACCAATAGCNGTNGANATTCCCATNCCNGCTTTTACNACTTGGTCTGCAGCTTCATAAGTTAAAGTTCCTGATTTTGAAACTACACCAATTCTACCTTTTTTAAATACAAATCCTGGCATAATACCACATTTTGCTTCTTCAGGAGTAATAACACCAGGACAGTTAGGACCAACTAAAGTACAATCTTTATCAGATAAATATTCTTTTACCATNATCATATCTTTTGTAGGAATTCCTTCAGTAATACAAATAATTACTTTAATACCAGCCTCTGCAGCTTCCATAACCGCATCTGCAGCAAATGATGGAGGAACAAAAATTAATGAAGTATTAGCTCCTAGCTCAATTACAGTCTCTTCTACTGTATTAAATACAGGTCTATNTAAATGAGTTTGCCCACCTTTNCCTGGGGTGACACCNCCAACTACATTTGTTCCATACTCAATCATTTGTGTTGCATGGAATGTTCCTTCAGATCCAGTAAATCCTTGTACAATTACTTTCGAATCTTTATTTACTAATACACTCATTTTTTGTTTATTATTTTTATTTGGGTTGCAAAACTACTACAAAATAGNATTTTACAAAGGATTTTAAATACTTTTGCAAAATGAATTATTTTAATCCGGAAGATACTATTTGTGCNATAACAACTGGTGGAGGAATGTCTGCTATTGCAGTAATACGAATTTCTGGTGATAAAGCGATNTCAATTTGCAATGAAGTATTTAGTAAAGACCTTCTAAATGTAGACAGCCATACTATACATTTTGGAAACATTGTACAAAAAAATAAAATAATTGANGAGGTACTAGTAAGTATATTTAAAGACGGNAAATCATTTANTGGAGAAGAAANNGTNGANATTTCGTGTCATGGNTCTACCTTTATACAAAACAAAATAATGCAAGTACTCATANAAAAAGGATGTAGAACTGCNACTGCAGGAGAGTTTAGTATGAGAGCTTTTAAAAATGGNAAAGTAGANCTTTCTCAAGCAGAATCTATNGCAGATTTAATAGANTCNGAAACAGAANCNTCACACAAAACTGCACTACATCAACTNAGAGGTGGATTTTCNGAAAAACTACAAAGTTTAAGAACAAAACTAATAGATTTNNCTAGTTTAATAGAACTAGAATTNGATTTTTCTGAAGAAGATGTAGAATTTGCTGACAGAAAACAATTTAAAGAATTATTATTTGGAATGAAATCCGAATTAGAAAAACTCATTCAATCTTTTAGTTTAGGAAATGTAATTAAAAATGGGATTCCAGTAGCAATATTAGGAGCCCCAAATGTTGGAAAGTCTACCCTCTTAAATTGCTTACTAAATGAAGAGAAAGCAATTGTATCAGATATAGCAGGAACTACAAGAGATGCCATAGAAGATGAATTAAATATTGAAGGATTTAAGTTTAGATTTATTGATACTGCAGGAATAAGGAAGACCTCAGATTTCATAGAAAATCTAGGGATTAAAAAATCTTTTGACAAAGCTCTACAATCTAAAATTATTCTATTTTTGATAGACACAACTCAAAACATAGAAAATCAGATTAAAGAACTTCAGAAAATAAAAGAAACACTATCAGAAAAAATAGTAATTATTACAAACAAAACAGACTTAAATCCAAATATATCTATAAATGAGGAAACTATCTCTATCTCCGCAAAAACTGGAAAAGGAATAGAAAATCTGAAGGAAAAATTAATTAAGTTTGTAAATACAACTTCTATTTCTGATAATGAAAGTATAGTAACTAATTTACGACATTTTGAAGAATTACAACTAACTCTACACGAAATTGAAAGTGTTATAAAGGGAATGAAAGGGGGTGTTTCTGGAGATTTTTTATCTGTAAATATACGGCAAGCTCTTTTCCATTTAGGATCGATTACTGGAGAAGTAACAACTGACACACTACTATCAAACATATTTGGAAAATTCTGTATTGGAAAATAAAATAACAAAAAAAGTCATTGTATTATACGATTCGGAATGTGGTTTCTGTAATAAAATTGCTTTATATTTAAAAGAAAAAGATACAGATAATTCGATTGTTTGGGAGGAGAGAAATTCTAAGGTATCATCTAAATTATTTAAGAACCACTCTATCAACAAAGAAGAAGATTCTATAATAGTAATGATAAATAAAGATTACCTAATAAAGAGTGATGCCGTAATTTACATCCTGAAATTATTAAAATTTAAAACCTACTATCTCCTAAAAATTATTCCAAAAAAAATTAGAGATATAGTTTATGACTCTATCGCTAAAAACAGATACCTTTTTGGAAAATGTAATCTTAAAAATGATAATTTAATTAAATAAATTTTGCTATATTTGATGAAAATAAATATTATGAAAGAAAAAACAAATATCCTAACAACCTTATTAATCATACTTTCCATCTCTGTACTTTTGTACATAAATATTGATAAGGAAGAAGTGGAAACAATAAAAAGTTCTGAAGAAAACACAGTAGAAACGATTGAAATTTTTCCAAAACTAGTTAAGAAAGAAACAAAATTAAATGATGTACAAGAGTTCACGTCGTATATTAAACAAGTGGTGATTACAGGTGAAATAAAGTTCAAGAAAAATAGAGAAGCAAGATTCTTTACAAGAGATACTTCTATTACAGCTAAAACAGACTTTAAGGGTAGATTTAGCTTAACCTTCCCTCTAGATTCTTCTGGATACATAACTTTTCATCATGGAGAGGAAACAACAGTAATGTATTGTAACCCTGATGACACGGTACATATTACAATTAATACTAATCAATTTGATGAAACCATAACTTATACAGGCTCTACAGAAAGCAACTATCTTGCATGGAAATATCTCTACCAGGAAGAATCATCATTCTCACCAGACGTATTTAACAACACTTATGAAGAACTATCTTCCTCATTGGATAATTTCTTCAATCCAATGATAGTAGAACTTAATAGAATCAACATGAATAATACAAAGTTCTTTAATGCAGAACTGGAATGGATGAATCAAGCCAGAGAATATTATTTAAAAAGGCATGAACAAGTAAAAAACGTACCAAAAATAGGAGAAACAGCGATTAATTTCACTTATCCAGACAAGGATAGTAATATGGTTTCTTTATCTGATTTTAAAGGAAGTTATGTATATGTTGATGTTTGGGCGACATGGTGTGGACCATGTAGATACGAAATACCTTTTCTTGTACAGTTAGAAAAAGATTATCATGATACAAATATTGTATTCATGAGTGTTTCTGTAGATACGGAAAACGCAAAAGAAAAATGGATGAATATGATTAAAAACGAAAATTTGGGGGGAATTCAATTAATCTCAACTGATGGATGGAAGAGCCAAATCATGAAAGACTATGTCATAAATGGAATCCCAAGGTTTATGTTGTTTGATCCAGATGGAAATGTAATTTCAGTAGATGCTGCAAGACCATCATCGGATGAAATAAGAGAAATTTTTGATGGATTTGTTAAGCAATAAACATTAGACGAATATTTAAACGGTATATATATAAAAACGGACAAATGTCCGTTTTTTTTTACCCAATAAAAAAACTCTTTTTAAAGAAAAATTAAATCTATGAAATGATTATTTTTGCAACTTTTAAATTTTAAAAAATAAAAAAATGAGAAAAATACTTATTATCATCTCAGGTATAGTGATCTTTATTCTTTTTGGGGTTGTTAGTTCAATAAGCTATGATATGGGAATTTCATATGGAGTAAAAAATGCGGAGAAAATAAGGTCTGAAAAAAATAAAGAATCAATAGATATAGAAAAAGAAATACCCACTGTTAATTTCAAAACAGCGAAAAATGAAATTTCAAAAATTAAAATTAATAGTTCAGGTAGAGTATTAAGTTACAATAATACAACTATTAACTCTGAAGTTAATGGTACAATTCTTTCTAATTCAAAAATAAAAAAAGGATATTATTTTAAGAAAGGAGATTTACTTTTTCAAATCAAAGATAGTGACACAAGACTTTTACTTGATTCAAAAAAGAGTAATTATATAAATACCATATCATCAATTCTTGCTGATATTAAGTTGGATTATCCAGATGAATATGATAAATGGGAAAAATATTTCAATTCATTATCTTACAAAATACAAATAAAAGAATTGCCGAAATTTAATAGTACAAAGGAAAAAAACTTCATAATTTCCAGAAGAATTATGACTGAATTTTTATCAATAAAATCAGATGAAGAAAGATTGAAAAAATATAAATTTTATGCTCCATTTGATGGAAGTATTACAAAATCCTATATTGATATTTCAACTAATGTAAACATTGGAACACCAATAATTGACATTATTAGAGATGGTAAAAAAGAAGTTGAATTAAACATTAATAATAAAGATAGAAAATTAATATCTGTAGGAAATTTAGTTACTCTAACTGATGACAACAAATCTGAATATAACGGATTCGTTAGTAGAATTGGCAATTTTGTGAACCCAGAAACACAAAATATTTCCGTATTCATAGAAATTCCAAAAAAATCAATTGATAGAGACTTATTTAATGGAATGTATTTAAATGCACAAATCGAAACTTACACAAAAATGACAGTGTGTATTATCCCAAGAAGATCATTAATTTCTAATAATGAAATATTTATTTTAAACGAAAATAATTCATTAGAAGTCAAGTCAATAAATATAATTACCGAACAAGATAATAATATTATTGTTGACAATATTAAAGACGGTGAAAGAGTCATAATTGAACCCCTTGTCAATGTGAAAACAGGAACAAAAGTTATTCCGATAGAATTATAGATGAAAAAAATAATTGCACATTTTATAAAGTATCCTATATACTCAAATGCTATAATACTTATAACAGCACTTGTAGGTATCATAAGTTTAAGTCAAATGCCAAGGTCTTTCTTTCCTGAACTATCTCCAAATAAAATCTATATTAATGTAGCATATCCAGGTGCTTCACCAGAAGAGATAGAACAAGGAATAACTACTAGAGTAGAAGAATCATTAAATGGAATTGAAGGAATAGAAGAAATCACCTCAAGTAGTTCTGAAAATATCTCTCAGATTACAGTTAAAACATATGCAGGATTTAATATTGATGAAATTCTTCAAGAAATTAAAAATTCGGTAGACGCAATATACTCCTTTCCTGAAGGCGCTGAAAAACCAACAATACAAAAACAAAAATCCAGAGGTATGGGTGGAATGGGTAATACAGTTGGATTTTATGCATTAAATGGACCAGATGACCTTTGGTCATTAAAAGAAAAATCTGATCAAATTGAAAAAGATTTATTAAGTGATGATAATATTAGTCAGTTAGAAGTAATTGGATATTCTCCAATTATTATTTCTGTTGAATTAAATGAAAATGAACTTTTAAGACATAATCTAAATTTTGATATAGTTTCTAATAAAATAAAAATGTCAAATATTGATATTTCTGGAGGAAGTATCAAAACTAAAAAAGACGAAATTATTATTAGATCAAACAACAGAAAAAATACAGCTGAAGAATTAAGAAAAATAGTTATACAATCAAATATCAACGGAGGTATTGTTAGGTTGAAAGATGTCGCTTCTGTTGAAATGAAATTCTCCGAAATACCAATTAAATCTTATGTTAATGGAGAAAGATCAATTAGTTTTATTATTAAGAAAACACCAGATGAAGATTTAAAAAAAATTGCTAATTCTCTAGAAAATTATATTAACAAATTTAATTCAGAAAATAAAGATTTTGAAATATTAACTTTATTTCAATTCTCTGACATGTTAGATCAAAGAATTGAAACTTTAAGCGACAACTTGATATTAGGATTAATTTTAGTTTTAATTGTTTTAGGGTTTTTCTTGAGTTTTAGATTGTCAGCCTGGGTTGCCTTTGGAATACCATTTTCTTTTATTGGAATGATATCTATTGGTATTCTTTATGGAATGACAATAAATATGATATCGTTATTTGGAATGATTTTAGTTGTTGGAATTTTAGTAGACGATGGTATAGTTATTGCAGAAAATATTTATAGTCATTTTGAAAGAGGAAAATCACCAATGCAAGCTGCCTTAGACGGCACAATGGAAGTAGTGACACCTGTTCTAACTTCAGTTCTAACCACAGTGTTCGCATTTTCAACACTATTATTTGTTGGGGGTGAAATGGAAATGATGGAAGAAATGGCCTTTAGTGTAATTGCCGCATTATTATTTTCTTTGATTGAAGCATTCCTAATATTACCTTCTCATCTTTCTAATAAAAAAGTATTTACAAAAGAAAAAAACACAATTTTCTCAAAAATTAAAGAAAATGTAGAAAATTTCATTATAAAACTTAGAGATAAATATAATATTCTTAACAAAAAATTTATTAAAAATTACAGATATCATGTATGGACACCTATTATATTTATTTCTTTAGTATTAATATTGTTAATAAATGGTACTATACGATGGACTTTCTTCCCTTCTGTTCCTTTTAATGAAGTGAAAATTGAATTTGCGTACAAGCCCGGAGAACGGGAGTTTAGAACTGAAAATTTCTTAATCTATTGTGATTCAATCATACAAGATTATAATAAGGAATTAATCGAAAAATTTAATGACTCAATTATTACTAATGTATCCTATTCAATAGGTTTCACCGAAAACTTAGGTGTTTCTGGAGCAAATGTTGGTTCAATAAGAATTTCTTCTAAAGAAAATGATTTAATTTCTACCATACAAATGACGAATGATCTACAAAGTAGAATTAGTAAAGATTCGATATCACAAATGGAGAAGATTACCTTTGGAGGAGCTCAGCAATTTGGAAAAGAAGTTTCAATTTCATTACAGTCTGAAAATGATTTGGAATTAAAAGAATCTGTAGAATGGTTAAAAGATAAGATTTCAAATATCAACATTGTTAAAGAAGTATTAGATAATGGTGGTGTAGGAAACAGAGAATTACATTTGAAACTCAAAGAAAAAGCTTATTCTCTAGGCCTTACTGAAATCGATATTTATAAACAAATAAGACAAGGTTTCTTTGGAGAAGAGGTTCAAAGATTAATAATTGGAAGAGATGAAGTAAAAATTTGGGTACAATACACTGAAAAAGACAGAAACAGTATTCAAGATTTAGAAAATATAAAAATTAAAACAAAGTTTGGGCAACAAATTAATTTAAGTGAACTAGTAGAATATGAATATAAAAGAGGTCGTGTAAAAATTAATCATATTGATGGAACTAAAGAAATTAGAGTTGACGCATCTTTATTTGACGCTGAGTATTCGGGTGTAGTTAATGATCAAATTGAAAAAGATTATCTACAAAACCTATCATTATTTTTCCCTAACGTTAAATACAAAATTATGGGACAAGCAGAAAGAGCTGCAGATAGTGGCAAAAGATTAGGAATTGCTTTTTTAATTAGTATCATTTTAATAGTTATTACAATTTCTTTAAATTTTAAATCCTTCTACCAAGCAAGATTAATTTTAATGGTAATACCAGTTGGTGTTTTTAGCGCTATTCTAGGACATGGAATTATGGGAAAACCATTTTCAACATTAAGTGTATGGGGAGTAATTGCACTTATTGGAATTTTAGTAAATGACGCCGTTGTTATGTTAGATAGATTTAATAGAAATCTTGAGGAAGGAATGGATATTAAAAAAGCTGTACTAGCAGCTGGAAATAGTAGGTTTAGACCTATAATATTAACTACAATAACAACTTTTGTAGGGCTTTTTCCTTTAATTTTAGAAACAAGTTTTCAATCACAATTTTTAATACCAATGGCTATTTCTGTAGCGTTTGGAGTTTTATTCGGGACTATTTTACTTTTATTTTATTTTCCGTCTCTTATCTTGTACTTTAACGATATTAGAAGAAGTAGGTGGTGGTTGTGGAGAGGTGGAAAAACCCCGCCTAGCAGAATGGAGGTTGAACCATTTACTAAATTACAGAAAAGAAATTTAGAAATAGAAAACTAATGAAAAATACTATTCAATACATATTTATTTTTATTCCATTTTTTGTTTTTTCTCAGGAGAACTTAACTTTAGAAGATGCTATAAAAATTGGTTTAAAACAGAATTTTGAAATTCAGTTGAGTAAGAAAAATTTGGAAATCAACAAGTTAAACAATAATCTAGGTAACGCTGGAGGTTTACCTACACTTAACATTTCTGCTAGACAAGAAAAAGCAATTTCTGATCAATCAGATAATCCAACTTCTTTTATACAGGAAATCCTTAAATCAGAATCCATTAATGCATCGGCAAACCTAAGTTGGACTTTATTTAATGGATATGGAATAAAAGCAAATAAAGAAAAACTAAATCAACTAGAGTATCTTAGTAATGGAAATCTAACTATAATTCTAGAGAACACAACTCAAGCTATTATACTCTCCTATTACAATTGTATCCTACAAAATGAGAGACTTACACTTCTACAAAATGTGGTAAATTTATCCAGAGAGAGATTGATTTATCAGAAAACTAAATACGATATTGGTGTAAGTAGTAAAATGGAATTACTTCAATTTGAAAACACTCTTTTAATAGATAGCTCTAACCTACTTACCCAAAAACTGAATTATAGAAATTCTGTAAAAAATTTAAATTTGGTTCTAGGAATTGATTTACATTCAGAATGGAATTTTATCGATAAAATGAAATCGGAAACACAAGTATTCAACTATCTTAATCTGCAAGAGAAAACATTATTAAACAATACTAACATCAAAAACCAAAGCATTAATAATGAAATAATTAGACAAGATATTACTTTAGCCAAATCTGCCTACTATCCTATTGTATCTTTTAATTCAGGAGCTTCATACAATGAAAGTGTTTATGATGTAGGAAACTCTGGATTTGATGGAGATAATACAGGAGAAACACTAAATTACTATGCTAATATCTCAGTAAACTTTCGACTATATGATGGGGGTAAGTATAAAAAACTTTTACAAGAAGCAGAGATAAGACAAGATATAAATAATATAAATTTAGAAAGTCAAAAAAGAGATGTTTTAAATAAATTATCTGTTAGTTATGAAAAATATAATAGCAAAATAGTAATACATAATTTAAGTAAAAAGGCTTTTGAAATTGCTGAAATCAACTATCAAATAGCTAATGACAAAAGCAATAGAGGTTTGATAAACTCTTTTGACTTAAGAGATATTGAAATTGCTTATTTAAACTCTGGAATTAGCTATTTACAATCTGTATATAGTTTAAATGAAAGTTACCTTGATTTAGTAAAAATTACTGGGGGAATTCTGGAGGTTAGCGAGTAATTAGAAAATTCTTCTTGAAATCTACAAGTATTATTTTAATGTTTTTATTTTTAGACAAATTTACAATCTTTTGTTTATCCTTTTCTGATGTTAAGTCATTAGTCCAGCAATTAATAGAGTAATTAGGAAACTTCTTTAAATAAAAATGTAAGGAGTTGTAATCGCATGAAATTGCAGTTGGTTTATATTTAATAATATTGTTTGTTATCATAAAAGAGTTAGACAGAACCCCGAAAAAGTGATAATTAGGCAACCAATAACTAATTGCAAAACCATTTTCTTTAAATTTATGAAGTGTCTCAATTTTTTTTGACTCAACAATAATATTATCTCTTAATTGGTACTGTTCTGTAATTCTTTTAAGAAGTAACATACTCTCTTCTACATTCATAGAATCTAAATTTTTAAAATCAATCCAAAAATATTTTCCTTCTAAGGATCTAAACTCAGAAAACAATGAGAGTAATGTATGTTTGTAGTCCTTTCCATGATGTTTCACCTCAAAAATATTTTTCTTTTTATTGTAAAAAACATCTATTTCGTAACCAGTAAATTCTTCTAAATTATCATTTTCATTTTTTGGATCTAACAATCTATGCATCCACAACTTATCCTCCGAAGGATAAAATATTGTATCAGGTTTTACATGACTAAAAGGAATTAAGTAGAATATTAAATAAAATACAAGAAATAAAATTATAATTCTTAATAAAACTTTCATAAATCTGAGATATGAATTACATCCTTAATATTTGCAAAAGAATTTTCTAATCTTTTGTTTACCTCTTGTTTGTTGCACCACTCTACTTTTGTTATCCCCTCCTCTATTTGAGGTCTTAAATCTCCAGTGAAATCCGTTTTCATTTTAAACCAATATGTTTTCTTTAATACTTTTGTGCTATTTAAAACATAAGTATGGTACGTATCAATTAATTTATTGTCTATTTGTAATTCCTGAAGTCCACACTCTTCCTCTACTTCTCGTATAGCGCATTCTTCAATTAATTCTCCCAACTCTAACTTCCCTTTTGGCAAATCCCACTTACCATTTCTGAAAATCATTAGAACTTTTTTCTCACAGTTAAAGACCAATCCACCAGCTGCTTCAATCAATGTAAATTGACTGCAAAATTCTTCCCAATTTTCTGTTACAAATTTTGCCTCATTATTTATGTAAACTTTATATTTTTGCATCATGATATACGATATTGATATTGCCAAACAAGTTGCCAAATCATTATTGCAAATTAAAGCAATTATTTTACAACCAAATAATCCTTTTAAATGGGCTGCAGGATGGAACTCTCCAATCTATTGTGACAACAGAAAAACTTTATCCTACCCAGAGATAAGAACATTTATCAGAACCTCATTAGCCTCTGCTATAAACAACCATTATAAAGGAGCGAATGTAATTGCAGGAGTTGCAACTGCTGGAATTCCTCACGGAGCATTAGTAGCTGAAGAATTAGGACTTCCTTTTATTTATGTAAGGTCTAAAGCAAAAGAACACGGAAAAAGAAATCAAATAGAAGGACACTTTGAAAAAGGACAATCTGTAGTACTAATAGAAGATTTAATTAGTAGTGGGAAAAGTAGTTTGGATGCAGTGTCTGCACTAAGAGAAGCTGGAATGAATGTAAAAGGGTTGGTATCCATATTTACATATGGTTTTGAAGCAGCAAAACAAAATTTTAAGAATGCAAATTGCGATTTTGTATCACTTTGCGATTATGAAAATATGCTTCCACAAGCATTAGAAACAAATTATATTACTAAATCTGAACTCCCTCTATTACAAGCATGGAGAAAAGATCCATCCATTTGGGAAAAATAAAATTATGTCAACATTTAGTGGACCAGAAGTATTAGTAGAAAACTTAACTGCAGAACAATTATTTAATAAACTGAGTAATCTAAGTAATTTAAAAGAAATTATGCCTTCCACTATAGACAGCTTTGAAGCAACAGAAGATACCTGTTCTTTTAAAATGAAAGGAATGCCACAACTAGATTTGCATCTATCTGAAAAAACTCCATTTTCAAAGATATCATTGTCTGCGGCTGGAATTCCTGTAAGTTTTTCGTTAGATTGTTTTATTACTGATTGTGGATCAAAATGTCAAGTAAGATTAGAAGTTAATACTGAGTTAAACATGATGATGAAAATGATGGTAGAAAAACCAATTAATAATTTCTTAAATGTTTTATCTGAAAAACTTAGAACTCTTTAAGACAAATATTTAATCTCTTGCAGTGTAAATTTTTTAGTAGAATCCTCAAGTTCTAAAACTAAAAAACCATCTCTACTTACAGATCTAATTATTCCGATTTTAATTGAATTATCTACTTCAAAAATAGAAGCCTTATCTTTTAAATATAAGTAAGATAAATAATCATCTGAATTTTTTTTCTCAGACATACTCAATCTTTTGGTTATTTTTTTAACAAATTCATCTCTAATCTGGTTTACAGAAAAAGAGGCATTAGACTCTAAACAAAAGGAGGTTGCTTTTCTGTTATAATTTGCAAAATCTGTTTGATTAATATTTAATCCTAATCCTATTATAGTTTGAAGTATTTTATCCTGTTTTACAAAGTTCTGTATTAATATACCACCAACCTTTTTTTTATTAATTAAAATATCATTTGGCCATTTAATACTTAAGTTTTTAAAGTTATGTTTTTCAAGAACATCTATCACAGATAGAGAGGAAACAATATTTAAATAGAATTGGTTCGTTACGTTTATATCTAAATTGAGAACGATACTTATGAGTAAGTTCTTGCCTCGTTCAGAGTTCCACGAATTTAACAACTGTCCTTTTCCTGATTTTTGAAAATCAGCTGTAATTACAAAATCATCTTGGAATTTATTTTCCTTCAAATATTTTCTTGCAGTTTCATTTGTAGAGTTTACCTCCTTAAAATGTATTATATTTTTGTTTAATTCTACTTTCATATAAAGAGTGCAAATATCCGTACAAATTCTTACTTTTGCAGTCGCAATTTAAAAAATAAATATGATCAAACAAAAACTAGATGAATCTGATATCTTATTAGAAACGATAATTGAAGGTATGCGGGAGGTAAAAGGAAAAGATATCACTATTCTAGATTTAAAAAATATTGAAACTGCAGTTTGCAAGTATTTTGTAATTTGTAGTGGTACATCAAACACACATGTTTCTTCAGTATCTGACAATGTAAGAAAATTTGTGGCAAAAGAAATGCAGGAGAAACCATGGAATACAGAAGGACAAAGTACCTCCGAATGGATTTTATTGGATTATTCTGACATTGTAGTACATGTATTTCAGGAAAAAACCAGAGCTTTTTATACTTTAGAAGACTTATGGGGTGATGCTGAAATAAGAACCTTTGAAAATATATAAAAATATGCAATCAAGAAAAACACCAAGTAAAAAAGTTCCACAAAATAATTCTCCAATAGGAGGATTTAAGATTTATTGGATTTACGGAATAATAGCAATTATCTTTTTAGGATTGCAATTAACTTCTATTAAATCTTCTGAAAACATTACAGAAACTGAGTTTCTAAACAAAGTAGAGAACAATGATGTAAAGTCAGTAACTTTTGTTACAAATGCTGGATATGCAGAAGTAGAATTAATTAATAATCCTTCTAATACTCCACAATTACATTTCAGATATTCTGACATAAAAGATGTTAAAGAGCAGATTAGATTAAAAAACTCTGATAATTATCAAATAATAATAGATAGCAGAGAGGAAAATAGAATGTTTGGAGAGATATTAAGTTGGATTTTGCCACTTGTATTATTTATAGGTATCTGGATATTAATTATGAGAAGAATGGGAGGAAGCGCCGGAGGTGGGGGACAGATTTTCAACATAGGTAAATCAAAAGCTAAACTTATAAACAAAGAAGATGTATCTGTAAATTTTAATGATGTTGCAGGATTAGAAGGAGCAAAAGAGGAGATAACTGAAATTGTAGATTTCTTAAAATCTCCACAAAAATATACAAAATTGGGTGGTAAAATTCCTAGAGGAGCAATGTTAATTGGGCCCCCAGGAACTGGTAAAACATTACTTGCAAAAGCAGTTGCTGGAGAAGCTAAAGTTCCATTCTTTTCTCTGTCTGGTTCTGATTTTGTAGAAATGTTTGTGGGTGTTGGAGCAAGTCGAGTAAGAGATTTATTCAAGCAAGCAAAAGAAAAGGCTCCTTCCATTATTTTTATTGACGAGATTGATGCGATTGGTAGAGCTAGGGGAAAAAATTCTATGACCGGAGGTAATGATGAAAGGGAAAATACTCTTAATCAACTTCTAACGGAGATGGATGGTTTTGGAACTAATACTGGAGTAATTGTAATGGCCGCTACTAACAGAGCAGATGTTTTAGATAAAGCCTTAATCAGACCTGGTAGGTTTGATAGACAAATATATGTAGACTTACCCGACCTAGTAGAACGTAAGGCAATTTTTGAAGTTCATCTAAAACCTCTAAAATTAAGTAAAAACATAGATAGAAATTTTCTTGCCAGACAAACACCAGGATTTTCAGGTGCAGACATTGCAAATGTTTGTAATGAATCAGCATTAATAGCAGCCAGAAAATCTAAAAAAACCATTGGTAAGCAGGACTTTCTTGATGCAATGGATAGAATTATTGGTGGAATGGAGAAAAAATCAAAAATCATCTCTCCTATTGAGAAACAAACAATTGCGTATCATGAAGCGGGTCATGCAACTGTTAGTTGGATGTTACAATATGCATCTCCATTAGTAAAAGTAACAATTGTACCAAGAGGAAAATCATTAGGAGCGGCTTGGTACTTACCTGAAGAAAGACAACTTACTACAACTCAACAACTGGAGGATGAAATGTGTGCAGCTTTAGGAGGTAGAGCTGCCGAAGAAATCTTTTTTGGGAAGATATCTACGGGAGCACTATCTGATTTAGAAAAGGTAACTAAACAAGCCTACGCAATGATCTCAATTTATGGAATGAGTAAAAAAATAGGGAATATAAGTTATTATGATTCCTCTGGTCAGAATAATGGATTTACAAAACCTTATTCTGAAGAAAGAGCAAAAATCATGGATAATGAAGTAACTTCTCTAGTTGAAACACAATACGAAAGAGCTAAAAAAGTATTATTAGACAATAAAGAAAAACTAGAAAAATTAGCAAATTCATTATTAGAAAATGAAGTAATTTTCAAATCCGACTTAGAAAAGATATTTGGAGAAAGAAAATGGAAAAGTTATGAAGAAGAAAAACTAAATGAACTAGACTCAAAAGCTGAACAAAAGAAAATCAAACAAGAAGATAATAATGGAGAAAAACTGGACTAAAATATTCAGTTCAACCAATCCTATAGAGGTGGAAATTTTGAAACAAATGTTAAAAGAAAATGGGGTAATATCTATTGACATCAATCAACAAGATTCATCATATAATATGTTTGGAAATATAAATCTTTATGTTCAAGAGGAATATGTAGAACATGCTAATAAATTAATGACAAAAAACAACAATGAACGAAACTCTTAAAAGAGCACTTTCTGGCTTAGTTTATGTTGCTATTATGTGGTTTGGGACTTCTTATTCAAATACGTCAAAATTCCTATTATTTTCGGTAATTATCATTTTTTCTAATTATGAAATGTGGAAGCTCAGAAAAGGAAAATCCATAACATTTCATTATTTTTATGTTTGGACATTAATACTATCCTTATTTTTAAAAGTAGAAACATTACTTTTTATCTACCTTCTAACCTGGACATTTGACACTTTTGCTTATTTATTTGGAGTGAAATTCGGAAAACATAAAATAATGCCATTAATTTCTCCAAAAAAATCTTGGGAAGGATTTATTGGAGGATTATTATCTACAATTATTGCAAGTTATATCATCTATGATGTGAATTTTTTTGAAGGAATTGATTTAGTTTCACTTATCATTATTACCTTTATTCTACCATTTACAGCTACCTTAGGTGATTTTATAGAATCTCACTTGAAAAGACAAGCTGGTGTAAAAGACTCAGGAAACTTTATTCCAGGGCATGGAGGTATGTTAGATAGAATAGATTCCTTTATGATTACAATACCTGTAATTTATATTTTAACAAATTTACTTAAATGACACTACATAAAGAAGGGATCAAAATCCTAAGAAATGAAATTATAATTTTTACAATTTTAAACTACTTATTTTATATTTATACACCTATTTATTTAGCCTATTTTATTACTGTATTTACAACTTTTCTATTTATTATGTCTGTTTATTTTTTCAGAATACCTAACAGAAAATTAGAAAGAAAAGACAGAACAGTATACTCACCTTGTGATGGTAAAGTAGTTATAATAGAAGAAGTAGATGAACCTGAATTTTATAAAGACAGAAGGATTCAGGTGAGTATTTTTATGTCACCTTTAAACGTACATAATCAACTTTACCCCATTTCTGGAAAAGTAGAGTACACGAAATATCATCCAGGAAAATATCTTGTCGCTTGGCATCCAAAATCCTCATTGCTAAATGAAAGAAGTACAGTTGTTGTTAAAAATGAGAATATATCTGTATTATTTCGACAAATTGCAGGAGCTGTAGCCAGAAGAATCATAACCTATTGTAAAGTTGGTGACACAGCAACATCATCTGATGAATATGGATTTATTAAATTTGGATCTAGAGTAGATGTCTTTTTACCCTTAGGAACTAAAATAGATATTAGATTAAATGAAGTAGTAAAAGCGGGGCAAAGTATAATTGCTGAGTATTAAACTAAATTTACTATATTTGTAGTCTATTTAAAAAACTAATAAAATGAAAAAAATATCAATTGTAATACTGTCATTCTTTTTTATAGGAATTAATATTACTTCTGCACAAACTACTTCAGAAGAAGTGAAAACAGAACAAACTGGTGTTAAAACAGAAAAAGTTTGCAATGAAGTGGAAAAGAAATCTTGCTCTAAAGAAGCAAAGAAATCTTGTTCTAAAGAAGCAAAGAAATCTTGCTCTAAAGAGAAAAAGAAATCATGCTCTAAAGAAGCAAAGAAATCTTGCTCTAAAGAAGCAAAGAAATCTTGCTCTAAAGAAGCGAAGAAATCTTGCTCTAAAGAAGTAAAAAGATCTTGCTCAAAAGAAAAAAAGAAATCTCAATGTTGCAAGACAGCTTCTAAAAACTAATTATAAAATATAATTAAATTTAAAAGCCACTTAATTGTGGCTTTTTTTACATCAAAAATTATGGAATTTTTACCAGAAGAAATTGAAAAATACTCTCTAAAAAATACAAGTAAAGAATCTAAACTATTAGCAGAGTTAAACAGAGAAACTTGGGCTAAAGTAATGATCCCTAGAATGCTATCAGGACACCTACAAGGAAGAATATTGAGTATGATTTCAAAAATGATTAATCCAGAAACAATTATAGAAATAGGAACCTATACTGGTTATTCTGCATTATGTTTAGCAGAAGGTCTTTCTGAAAATGGAATTCTTCACACTATTGATGTAAATGAAGAATACACCTCTTATGCTCATAAATATTTTAAAAAATCAAATTATACAGATAACATTAAACAGCATATTGGAAATGCTTTAGATGTAATTCCTTTTATTTCTGAAAAAGTACAATTAGTATTTATTGATGCTGATAAAGAAAATTATAGTAATTACTATAACCTTATTTTTGAAAAATTAGAAGTTGGTGGATATATAATTGCAGATAATGTGCTTTGGAGTGGAAAAGTATTAGACAATAAAATGGATGAAGAAACTAAAGCTTTAGATGAATATAATAAAATAATTCATGCAGATGATAGAGTAGAAAATGTTTTACTTCCAGTGAGAGATGGTCTTATGATTTGCAGAAAAATATCTGATTAAGTCTTACATTTGCAAAAACTAAAATAGAGAGTTATATAAATGGATTTCAACAACTTTAAAGTAGCCTTCTCCAATAAATCAGATTCTGATTTAAACAGAGCCTCTCTCCTATTTAAAAGTATTAGTAACCCTACAATGTCTAGTCTTTTAACTGGTGTTATAAAAATCTGTTTATGGTTAAAATTTCCAATTACTCCTATTATTAAAGCTACTGTTTTTAAACATTTTTGTGGAGGAACAACAATTACAGACAGTCAAAAAACGATAGAATCTTTATGGAAATCTAATATAGGAACTATTCTAGATTATTCTGCAGAGGGAAAGAAATCTGAAGAAGATTTTAATCATGTAATGGAAGAGACAATCCGTACAATTCTAAAAGCAAAATCAGAAGAATCAATTCCTTTTTCTGTATTTAAATTTACAGGACTTACTCATTTCTCATTATTAGAAAAAATAAGCTCTGAATTCCCTCTATCTGAAAAGGAACAAAAAGAAAAAGAGAACTTTATATATAGAGTTGAAAGAATTTGTAAAACTGCAGCTGAAAACAAAGTACCTATTTTTATAGACGCAGAAGAAAGTTGGATTCAGGATATAATTGACAATTTAACACTTGAAATGATGAAGAAATTCAACAAAACAGAATGTTGGATTTACAATACTTTACAGA
Organism: Flavobacteriales bacterium; assembly: GCA_002697625.1. GTDB lineage: Bacteria > Bacteroidota > Bacteroidia > Flavobacteriales > BACL11. The sequence continues at coordinate 13,498 of NZWX01000031.1, read as the reverse complement.
TGTACAGAAAGGATCGATTTGCATACCTAAAAGAACTTCTTGAAATAGCTGAAGAAGAAAAGTTTTTATTAGGATTAAAGATTGTAAGAGGAGCTTATCATGAAAAAGAAATAGAAAGAGCAAAAGAAAAAGGATATGCTTGTCCTGTACATACAGTAAAAGAAAATACAGATAGAGATTACAATGAAGCTTTAAGAATTTGTGTTAAGAATTCCGACTTTATATCTATTTGTGCTGGAACTCATAATGAACAAAGCTCTTTACTTTTATCTGAATTAATGGAAGAAAATAATTTAAATAAGAATGATAAACGATTTTTCTTTTCACAACTACTAGGAATGAGCGATCATATAAGTTACAATCTATCAGAACATGGATATAATATAGCAAAATACGTTCCTTACGGACCCGTCAAAGATGTTCTTCCTTACCTTATTAGAAGAGCAGAAGAGAACAGTTCTATAGCTGGGCAAATGGGAAGAGAACTTGCTAATATTATGAAAGAAAAAAAGAGACGGAAAAATTCTTAATTACATCTGATTAGGAACCTCTACTCCTAATAAGTTCATAGAATCTTTTATTATAAGGGCTACCTTCTCAGAAAGAGCTACTCTAAAATTTTTCAATTCGTCATTTTCCTCACCCAAAATAGTGATGTTTTGGTAAAAAGAATTATAACCTTTCACCAAATCATAGATATAGTTTGCAATAAGTGCAGGACTATAATTTGTAGCCGCCTCCTGAATTACAGATGGAAAATCTAAAATTTGTTTTATCAAATTTTGTTCTTCCTTCTTTATATTCACAAACTTAATATCCGAGATCTCTGAATTGTATTTTGAAACAAGCGACTGAATTCTAGCAAAAGTATATTGTATAAATGGTCCTGTATGTCCGTTAAAATCAATTGATTCTTTTGGGTCGAACATCATTTTTTTTCTTGGATCTACTTTCAGTATGAAATATTTTAAAGCGCCTAATCCTATCATTTCATACAAATCATCCGCTGCTTTATCAGACAATCCATCTAACTTTCCTAAATCTTTTGCTATAGATTTTGAAGTTTGAACCATGTCTTCCATTAAGTCATCTGCATCTACCACAGTTCCCTCTCTAGACTTCATTTTACCTGTAGGTAAATCTACCATACCATAAGAAAGATGATAACAATTTTTCGCCCAATCATATCCCAACTTATCCAATATTAAGAATAATACTTTAAAATGATAATCTTGCTCGTTCCCTACGGTATAAGCCATGTTAGAAAAACTGAAATCCTCTTGTCTTTGGATGGCAGTGCCTATATCCTGAGTCATATAAACTGCAGTTCCATCTGAACGTAAAATAATTTTCTCATCTAGTCCTTCATCTGACAAATCAATCCATACGGAACCATCTTCTTTTTTATAAAAAACTCCTTTATCTAATCCAATTTCAACTACTTTTTTACCCAATAAATAAGTGTCGCTCTCGTAATAATTTTTATCAAAATCAACTCCTAATCTTTTATGAGTCACTTCAAATCCATCATACACCCACTGATTCATCTTTTTCCAAAGAGCGACCGTTTCTTCATCCTTTGATTCCCACTTTCTGAGCATTTCCTGAGCTTGTATAAAAATAGGAGCTTCTTTCTCTGCTTGTTTTTCTTCCATCCCTGAAGAAATTAATTCTGAAATCTCTTTTTTATAGTATTTGTCAAATTCTACATAATACTTACCTACTAAGTGATCTCCTTTAATTCCTGAAGTTTCTGGAGTTTCTCCATTGCCATATTTTTTCCATGCAATCATAGATTTGCAGATATGTATTCCCCTATCATTAATGATCTGAACTTTCTTTACATTTTTTCCTGAAGCTTTTAAAATTTCAGAAACTGAATAACCTAAAAGATTGTTTCGAATATGACCTAAATGAAGAGGTTTATTTGTATTAGGTGAACAATATTCCACTAAATAAGTAGGGTCATCTTTTTTTGCTTCTTGGATTCCGAATTCTTCTGTATTGTATGCTATTTTAAATTGATTAAACCAAAATTCAGAAGATATACTTAAGTTTAAAAAACCTTTCACCACATTAAAACTACAAACCTCTTTTACTCCTTCTTTTAAAAAGTGTCCAATCTCCTGAGCAGTTTGTTCTGGTCCTTTTTTTGACACTCTTAATAGGGGGAACACAACTAAAGTAACATCCCCATCAAACTCTTTTCTGGTTTTCTGAAACTGAATATTTTGATTTTTTGCAGAATATAATTCTAGTAAACACGTCTCAATTTCTATATGTAATATTTGTTCTATCATTATATTTCTTTTGGTAAAAACACCTCCGCCATCATACATCTTGCACTTCCACCACCACAAGCTTCTATTGTATCCAAAGAACTTGATATGATAGGATTATACTTCTCAATTTTTGTTATCTGATCTTCGGTTAAACTGTTGTAAGCAGAAGTAGACATTACTAAATATTTCTCATCTCCCATTAATTGTAGCATGTTTCCTGCAAATCTATGTTTTTGCTCTTCTGATATTTCTATCACTTCTTTGCGAGTAACTTCTAATGAACTTCTTAGCCATTTTCTTTCTTCTTTATCATCTACAGTATCCAAACAAACGACAGCATATTTATCTGCAACACAAATCATTACATTAGTATGATAAATCTCCATTCGTTCTCCATCTACATCCTGAGTTGCCGTAAAACAAACTGGAGTATAGTCAAACACATCACACCATTGTAATACAGCTTGTTCGTCCGTTCTTACTGAAATTGCAGCATAACATATCCTATTCTCTCTATCTAAAACCATGCTTCCTGTACCCTCTAAAAACTTATCATGATCCTCAAACTCTGTAAAATCTTTAATGTAATTTATTTTAAAATTATAATCATCAACTAAAACATCTAAAATATCTTCTCGTCTTTCATCTCTTCTGTTGTCTGCATACATAGGATATAAAGCAATATTTCCACTTTCATGAAAAGAAACCCAATTGTTTGGGAAAATAGAATCAGGAGTATCTGGATTTAAAGTATCTTTTACAACAATTACATTAATTCCTTTTTCTCTTAACACATCTACAAAAGTATTAAACTCAGATAAAGCTTTCTTCTGAGTTTGGTCTGGAGATAAACCATCTAAAACTTGCTGATAATAATTGTTTACAGATGTTTGCTCGTTATACCTAAAAGCAACAGGCTCCATCATTAAAATTGTATCCGTTATCTGTTTCATTTTCTTTGTAATGGCATGGTAGAACATCTTAATAATCCTTCCATTTTTGCAATTTCAGAATAGTTAATTTCTTCTACAATAAATCCTTTGTTCCTTAACTCATTATTTAATCTTGTAAATCCTTTTTCTGAAACAATAACTTTTTCTGAAACAGAAAATACATTGGAGTTCATATTATACATTTCCTCTTTTGTTATAAAAATAATGTTTTCCTCCGAGAACAAATTTACTAAAAAATCTACATCTTGTGGATTTTTAAATCCTCCCTTGTAGAGTATTGCGGTATCTATTCCTATTGGTTGGAAACAACAATCAAGATGAAGAGCATTTTCCTTAGCATCAAAATCTGATTTATTTAACTCGAATGCTTTCACCTCTTTATTTGGAAATTGTTGTTTTATAAAATTCACACCTTCTACATTTGTTCTAGAAACCTTATAAGAATTAAAATCTTCTTTTTCGGAGTATCCTATAAAAATGTAATTATTCCAAAGCACAACATCCCCTCCTTCTGCTCTTGCATCTTTTGGCATTTTCAAAATATTATTATCAGGAATCTTTTCTATAATAGATGAAATAGCATGAATTTCTTCTATTCTATCTTCTATAATATTAGGCACGATAAGTTTCTCTCCGATTACAAAGGAAATGTCTCTAGTAAAAACTTGATTCAAGTTATAAATATTTTGTGGCCTTAACACCTCTACATTATACTTTTTCAAAACGTCTAAAAATTCATTCATCTCAGTAGTTACATCATACTGAGAAGGAAATTCGCCTGATAAAACATGTTCTTTTGATTTAGGATCATAACAATCTTCTAACTTTGGGCATCCTCCAAAATTATCTGGAAGACCTAAAATAACAAGTTGTAACTCAGATGTTTCATTATGTATATTGGGTTTTATCATAATCGTTTGCAAACTTAAGTATTAGTATTGTTTCTGACTACTTTATTTATTGTCTTTTTACACATAAATATCACATCCGATTTATTAACAAATTAGAGCTAATATGTATAGTGAAAAACAAGATATTATAAAAATAGTCTTTGTACTTTTGATGAGAATATGATAAAGAAAAAAACAAGTAAATCAAATAGGGGAAAATCTAAAAGATGGGGAAAATTCTTGGAATTCTTTAAGAACGAAAACAATCAAAAGATAATTGGATTTATCTTTATTCTGTTCTCTTTGTATTTTTTCATATCCTTTACCTCTTCTTTCTTTCAGTGGAAAGAAGATTTCTCTATAGTAAAAAACAACTCTTGGTTTAATTTATTAACAGATTCGGAGATAATCGTAAGTAATGCTTTAGGGAAAATTGGAGCTGTATTCTCCTATCTGTTTATATATGTTTGTTTCGGAATATCCGCATATTTCATTCCTGTATTTTTAATGTTCTCAGGACTACAACTTTTAGGATATCATCTTATGTCTTTAAAAAAATATATCCGACAAAGTATTTGGGGGCTTATTTGGATTCCTGTTTTTATATACCATTGTTTTGGGTCTCAAATTTTCGCAGGAGGTATTGGTATAAGTAGTACAGAGTTTATTGTATCTTTATTAGGAAGTATAGGAACAAGTTTGTTATTACTTACAACTTTTTTAATGTTTATTACTCTCAAATTTAATATCACAACTGAAAAAATCATAGAGTTCTTTAACAACTTAAGGAGACAAGAGGAGGAACTGAGTATTTATGAAGTTGAAGACGTTGGAGAAATCACCATCAATAAAAGTACTGAAACAGAAAGAAAAAACAATGAAGAACTAAAAGTAAAAGAAGCTGTTTTACCTAATAACACTGAAAAGGATACTGCTAAAATTTCAGAAAAATGGAAAGGAAAAGAAAATGACCTAGATATAAAAATAGTAGAATCAGAAGATGAGGAAGAGTTAGGTCAAGCAGAAATACAGGAAAAGTTAAAAGAACTTGGAGATTACGACCCGACTCTTGATTTATCATCTTATAAATTTCCGAAAATAAATTTATTAAACGATTACGGAAGTGGAGAAATAAACATAGATAAAGAAGAATTAGAAGCAAATAAACAAAAAATTGTAGACACGCTTGGAAACTACAAAATAGGTATTTCATCTATTTCTGCTACTATTGGACCTACTATTACTTTATACGAAATAGTACCAGAAGCTGGTGTTAAGATTTCTAAAATTAAAAATCTAGAAGATGACATAGCTCTAAGCTTATCAGCAGTAGGGATTCGGATTATAGCTCCTATTCCAGGTAGAGGAACAATTGGTATTGAAGTGCCGAACGCTAAAGCTACTACAGTATCTATGAGTACAATACTAAAATCAGAAAAGTTTCAGAACAGTAAAATGGACCTACCTATAGCATTTGGTAAAACCATATCCAATGAAACATTTGTAGTTGACTTGGCTAAAATGCCACACTTACTAATGGCAGGAGCAACAGGACAAGGTAAATCTGTAGGATTAAATGCAATCCTCACCTCTCTTTTATATACGAAACATCCTAGTCAGGTGAAATTTGTTTTGGTAGACCCTAAAAAAGTAGAGCTTACTCTTTTCAATAAAATAGAAAGACACTTTTTAGCAAAACTTCCAGATACTGAGGAAGCAATAATTACTGATACTAAAAAGGTAGTTAACACAGTCAATTCTCTTTGTATAGAGATGGACCAAAGGTACGAACTACTAAAAAATGCAATGTGTAGAAACCTTAAGGAATACAATGAGAAATTTATTGCTAGAAAATTAAATCCGAATGAAGGTCATAGATATTTACCATATATTGTACTAGTCATTGACGAATTTGCCGATCTTATTATGACGGCAGGTAAAGAAATTGAAACTCCTATAGCAAGATTAGCTCAACTTGCAAGAGCAATTGGTATACATTTAATTGTTGCAACACAACGACCTTCTGTAAATGTTATTACCGGAATAATAAAAGCAAATTTCCCAGCCAGAGCAGCATTTAGAGTAACATCTAGAATTGACTCCCGAACAATATTAGATACAGGAGGAGCCGACCAACTTATTGGGAAGGGAGATATGCTTATCTCTACAGGAAATGAATTAGTTAGACTTCAATGCGCTTTTATAGACACTCCAGAAGTAGAAAAAATTTGTGATTTTATCGGAAGCCAAAGAGCTTATCCTGAAGCTTATTTATTACCTGAATATATTGGAGACACAGAAGGAACAGGAAATGATGCAGATTTAGACAATAGAGATGCACTATTTGATGAGGCAGCTCGTTTAGTAGTCAGTCAACAAACAGGTAGCACCTCTAACATACAAAGAAGAATGAAGATTGGATACAACAGAGCTGGAAGAATAATTGATGAGTTAGAAGCAGCGGGTATTGTTGGGCCGTTTGAAGGGAGTAAAGCAAGACAAGTTCTTATTAAAAACGAAATAGAATTAGAAGAACTCTTAAATAATCTGAATAAAAATGAATAAAATATCTGTAATATTCTTATCTCTTGTTTTATCTGTTAATTTATCATTTTCTCAAGAGGAACTTGCAAAACAGATATTAGATGAACTTTCTGAAAAAGGAAATTCGTATAAAGATATCACAGCAGAATTCTCCTTTAATTTCAATAATAATTTACAAGGTATAGATGAAAATTCTGAAGGCAAGATATGGATAAAAGAAGATATGTATAAATTAAATATGGCTTCTGACCTATCTATAATTAACAATGGAGAAACCTTATGGTATTTTATGAAAGATGTTCCAGAAGTGCAGATAATGGAAAGCAACCCGGAAGATGAGATGAATCCTTCAAAAATATTTACCATCTACGAAAGAGGGTATAAATTTCAATATAAAGGTAATAGTTCTGAAAAAGGGAAAAATTTACACATTATTAATTTATATCCAGAAACAAGTAAAGCTATCAGTAAAGTAGTTTTGTATGTAGATTCTGAGAAAATAGAAATCTATAAAATACAATTAAATGACAAAGATGGAGGTGTTAGTAGTTACATTATCAATAGTTTTATAACAAATAATAAGGTTCCAGAATCTACGTTTAACTTCCGAAAGAAAGATCACCCAGGTGTAGAGGTTATTGATTTAAGGTAAATTACAATAACATATTATAAACATTCGTTTAACATAGTTAATCAAATATTTTATTATCTATGAAAACTTTAGTAAAAACTTTAACACTTTTAACATTCCTTAGTAATTGTACAACTGAAGGGAAGGAAACTCAAAACACCAGAATAAACATAAAAGAGGAAGTGGTTTTTACTCCTGAAAACTTTGCAGACAGTCTTAGTGTGGCTTCTATCAAACTCACTGAAACAAGGGTTGTTTACACTCCCAATTATGTAGGAATAGATTATCCTATGGGAGATGTACCAGTAAATACTGGTGTTTGTACAGATGTAATTATAAGAGCATATAGGGCCATGGGAATTGACCTACAGAAAGAACTTCATGAAGATATAAAAAACTTTCCTAATAGATATCCAAACATTGATAGAGCAGATCATAATATTGATCATAGAAGAGTTCCTAATCTTTCCAAATTTTTTACAGAATATGGAGAAGTTTTAGATGTATCTAATAACACAAACAACTACAAAGCGGGAGATATTATATATTGGAAATTAGGTGGAACCACAGACCATATTGGAATTGTAACCCACCTTAAAAATAAAAACGGGACACCTCTTATAGTTCATAATATTTGCTGTGGACAAAATCTAGAAGACTGTCTTTTTGACTACCCTATCTACAAACATTTTAGGTTTAGAAAGTGATTATTTTATTAGCATAACATCACCTATTTTCTTGCGTGTTTCTCCTAATTCATCCTCAATAATAATAGCCCACGCATACTTTCCAGCAATGGCATTCTCACCACTCCATCCATCTCCTACGTCATTAGTTTTAAATACTTCTTCTCCCCATCTATCATAAACCACAAAAGTATAAGATTTGTATTTTGCCATTCGTAAACCTTTCGGTATAAATACTTCATTCTTTCCGTCTTTGTTTGGAGAAAAACTATTTGGAACATACAATAAGAAATCATAATAAACCGTAATGGAATGAGAAATAGAATCCATACAATTATTAGTATCTAATACAGTTAGCATTACCTCATAAATTCCTGGATTTGAAAACACATGTATTGGGTTTTCTATAGTAGTATCTCTACCATCTCCAAAATCCCATAATAACGGAATTGCGTCTACAGATTTATTTGTAAATGTAATTTCCGGATTAAGAGTAGATGCAGAATACGGATAATATTCAAACTCTGCTTTGGGTAGATGATAAATTTGTAAATTCTTGCTAATTGAATCCTCACATCCTGCATCCGATTGTACTATTAAAGTAACATTATATAAATCTACCTCAGAATACAGATGAGAAACAGTAGGTCCTGCATTATAACTTCCGTCGCCTAAGTTCCAAATCCAACTTACTATATTGCCTGTAGAAATAGTAGAAGCGTCTATTAAATTACTTTCACTCTTAAAACAGATTCCATCAATCCAAAAGTCTGGATTAGGTTTGGGATTAAAATATACATCTATATTATTAGATATATTTTTGCATCCATTCGTATCAGATACTAACACAAAATAGTTTCCGCTAGTAAATACATCTATACTATCTGTATTAAGTCCATTACTCCATATTAAAGATGTATACATTGAGTCGGAGATTAAGGTCATAGAATCTCCTTCACATAATGTGGTATTACCAAGAGAATAAACAAACGGGGTTGGTTTCGGATATACTTCCACTAAAATACTATCTTTTCCTGTACATAAATTAGCATCAGTTTCTAGAACATGGAGCCAAAACACACCTGGAGTGTTAAGGTCAATTAAGATGTGCTCTGTTCCATTTCCAGAAGTGATAGTTGCAATACTTTGTGTGCCAATAGTCCAATTATAAGTGGACCCAGTTGAAAAAGGAACAGCAAAATGTTGCGCAGTATCTCCTTCACAAAGGCGAATAATATTTTGTGCCGATAAGGAAGTCTGCAACAAGAAGAAAAATAATATGTATTGTAGTTTTTTCAATTCTTTATATTACCAATGGTTAATAGGTCCTGTAGTTGGTAGTGCATAAATTTCTAGAATTACTGTTGTAGGAGGACTCTGACATCCATTCTGGCTTTCTGTTACATAATAAGTATATATACCCACCGCAGTTTGTCCTGTAGCAAAAGGAGAATTTGTACCAACCATATTTGTAAGAGCCGCGTCATTATACCAACTAAATGAAGTACCAACACCTGTTGCTGTTAAATCCGGTACAGCAGAACCAAAACAGGTATTTACATTAGATGCGATAGGTAAGGAATTAAATGCATTAATTGTTAAAGTTACAGGAGTTGCAATACTCTCACAACCATTTACATTCGTCTCTGTTACATAATAAGTATATACCCCCGCTGTGGTTTGTCCTGTTGTAAAGTAAGTGCCTGTACCAACCACATTCGTTAGAGATGCATTAGAATACCATATAGAATTAGTTCCACTAGAAACTAAGTCAGGAATAATGCCACCGACACAGGCTGTCTCATTATTAGCAATAGGCGCAGTTGGTAAAGCGTATATTTCTAAAGTAGCTACAGAAGTAATACTTTCACATCCATTTAGATCTGTTGTAGTCGCATAATAAGTATATATTCCTACGGAATTTTGTCCTGTAGAAAGGGTATTGCCTGTCCCTACTTGTGCGGTAAGTGTAGAATCCGAATACCAGGTAATATTAGTTCCAGTAGATGTTAAATCTGGAATTATACTTCCAAAACATGCTGTTTGATTAGAAACAGAAGGAGATGATGGTAAAGAGTATATTTCTAAAGTGGCAGAAGTTGCTGCACTCTCACAACCATTTACATCTGTAGTTGTTGCATAATAAGTATATATTCCCGCTGCAGTTTGTCCTGTTGCAAAGTTGGATCCTGTTCCTACTTGAGAAGTAAGTGTAGGATTAGAATACCAGGTAATATTAGTACCAGTAGCTGTTAAATCTGGAACAGAAGATGAAAAACAAGTAGTTTGGTTTGTAGCAACTGGCGCTGGAGGAACCGCATATATCTCTAAAGTAACAGGAACTGAAGGTCCTTCACATCCATTTAATGTTTCAGTTACATAGTAAGTATACAATCCTACTACATTTTGTCCTGTAGCAAAATTATTTCCAGTTCCTACTTGTGTAGTTAGATTAACATCCGAATACCAAATAACATTACTCCCGATTGCGGTTAAATCCGGGATTGTACTTCCAAGACAAGCTGTTTGACTGGTACCAATAGTTGCTGTAGGTAATGGATTAACAGTTACATCTACTGTAATTGGAAGACCAATGCAACCATCTGCATCTGTTTCAATTACAGAAACAATATATACACCTGGAGTAACCCCCCAATTTATTGTTATATTATCAGTAGTCGATCCATTAATAATAGTTCCTCCTCCAGTTAGACTCCATTGATAAGTAGATCCTGGAGTTGGAGGATTGATTAAATACGGTTCAACAGAACCTGCACATACCGTTTGAAACGGGGATGTGTTTGTTTGAGCAAACATCACGCTAGATGTAAGTAAGAATATTCCTAAGAATATTCGATGTAATAATTTGTTTTTTGTTTTCATGACCTTAACATTTAATTGATTAATATTTATTTTAATTATGATTTATTGGTTGTGTGGCTACAATAGAAATAGGCACCAAAACTACTGGAGACCATGGTCCTGCGTTACAGCCATTATCTTCTTTTACTTTGACTCTAAACTGAGTAGTAGAAGATATGTTATTATATATTTGTGGATTTGATGTTGACATACCAGGGCTTGTCATATTTATCCACCCTCCTCCATTATTAAACTGAAATCTATACCTATTTACTGGAAGAGAAGTAGAAGCTGTAAGTATAATACTCTCACCTAAACATGCAGGATTAGGAATAGTTGAGAGAGTAGCTGTTGGAAGAGGATTTACTGTTATTGTTACTACATCTGTTGCAACACAACCACCTGAATTAAATGTGCATGTATAGGTTGTTGAAGATGTAATCCCAGAACTAAAAATTGGATTTGGAACATTAGGGTCAACAAAATCAGATGCTGGACTCCAAGAATAGTTTCCGATAGATGAAGAAGTTGCACTTAATGAATTTGGAACAGCTCCACTACAAATTGTCTGACTACCACTTGTAGTAACAGAAACATTAGAAGGTCCTCCAACAATTGCAGTTTCTGTAGCAGTACAGCCGTTAGCATCAGTAATTGTCATTGTATATGTTCCTGCTGATAGATTTGTTGCAGTCTGTGTAGTTTGTCCATCAGACCATAAATAAGTAACTGGTGTTGCTACCGAACCGGTAACAACAATAGTGTAATCTTCTGTTTCACCAAAGTAGGCACTTTGGTAATCACACGCTAATGATTGATTAGTATTTTGATGCTGATAGTTTTGAGCAACAATTCTCATTCTACTTTGTCCAGGTATTGCCGCAAATGGAACGGTAATTGGAATAGTATGAGTTGAAGGACTTTGAGTAGGATTTACTTGTCCAACTAACTCGTTGATATCATTAAAATCTCCATCAATATTCCAATCAATATATATATTAGCTCTATCTTCCAAATATTGAGCAGACCCATTCATACCAGCAAAATTACATGTACCTAAATCTAGAGTCAGATTATAAGTATTTCCAGGAGTAACATCTGCAGACATGGAAGTAAAATCAAAATATTCTGTATTAGGACAAGTAGTATTATTATTTATCACATTAACATCTCCAATAAAATTTACATTAGTTATGGTAGAATATTGGTGAGAATTATATAAAGAATTAGGGCCAGAAAGACAATAATTATTTAATGCAGAAGCACCAACACCAGTAATATTTACGGTAGCATATCCACTTTGAGTACAAGTCGCATCTATAACTGTAGTAGATAAATTAATTGGTGCAAATTGACTTATTCCAAAACTCTCTATTCCACAAGATTGTCCATCTGCAAAAACTTCATAAGTATGAGAACCTCCACACATATTTGTAAAAGTTTGATTAGCTGTTACGGATGATAATCCATCTACAGAATAAGTGTAATTTGTAGGAACAATACCTCCTGTTAAATTTAAACTTAAAGATACATTACACTCGTTCGGACACGCTTGAGTTGGAGAAGATTGAATATTGGAACTCGGCATCCTTATCTCAAAAGTATCTGAATACATTACACTTGGACATGAACTATAATAAGGAGAAGACGCGGTAATCACATAAAAACCCGCTTCTAAATCAACTCTCGAAGTGTTTGCTAGTGGTCCTCCAGTATTGAAAAAAACACCAGTTTGAACATTTTGCCAGGAATAATTTAGATAAGTAGCCTGTATAATTTGTGCTGCCCCAACCGCTCCGCCATTCGGACAAATAATATGACTAATATTTGCAGTGTCAACAACTATACTACACTGAGAATGTAAGTTATTGGTACTTAAAATGAAAAGTATTAATAATATTTCTAAGTAATATTTCACAAATAAATCTTATATCTTAATACAAAGATATAAAATATACTACTCTATAGGAGATAAATGATAATCCTTATAAATACACATCCTTACATCAGTATTTATATAACCTCCATTGTTTGAAAACTTTATAAATGAAAATTGTCTTTTATCAGAACAAAAATGCATGATCGACCTAAAAGATAATAATGAGTAATCATCCATTTGATGAGAAAAATTTGATTCAAACTGATGTAACAACCTCCTATTTTTAGTAGAATGTCTATCAAAATAATTAGAAACAGGAATATGAACATTTAATTTCATTAATGTCTCTGTATTTAATTCTAAAACGTCCTTTAATGGTTCTTGCGCATATATAGTAATTAAAGAATCAGAGGCTCCGCAAAATGTAACCACCTTTTTTATAAATGGTTTATTTTCAGATAAGATTAAAACAACATTCTCTTGATCACTTAAAAAACCAAAAGAACTTTTATTTACTGAAGATAAATTTCTAAATTCTTTATGGACAATCCCTGGAAAAGTAGTAAATAATCTATTCTTAAGTACAAAATATTCTGATTTTTTACTTTCCTGTTCGTTAGAAACAATGATTAATTTTTTCTTTGTCTCATTCTTAATAATACACCTTACTAAAGAATCTTTATGTTGTTTTATAAAAGGTCTTAAAAAATAAACATTTTTAGTTTCTTGTAAAAGAGTATAATTTCTTGACAATGGATTTATAATTACTTT
>NZWX01000030.1 GCA_002697625.1 Flavobacteriales bacterium | reverse complement strand
TGTTTTGGATAACACCTGAAGTATATAGTCCTGTCGGTGCTGACTCTGGACATGTAGTAATATAATTACATGTTCCATCATCGATATTCGCATTAGGATTATAGTTCGTAGCCAATGGATCTGTACAACCTGGGTACACACAAGAACCATCATCTGTATTTACAAGTGGATTATAGTTCACTGCTGTTGAATCTAAACAACCTAAGAAGACTGCTATACAAGAATTAGAATCACTACAAGTTGCATTTGAATCATAGTTGAATGCTGTAGGATCCATACAACCATAAACTGTTAAACATGAACCATCATCTACTACTGCAGATGAGTCATAGTTACATGCCAATGGATCTGTACAACCTAATATACAACTTGAGCTCCAATATGGATTCATTGCACTATTTGGAAGTACCAACATCTCTGTAGGTCCAAAAACATATCCCGCAGTATCAGTTAATGGCATAGCTACATGTGTAATATAGTTATATACTAAAGCTGATTGACACACTCCACAATCATCTATCATTGCTAATCCATTTACGACTCCATTACAATCTATCACACAACTTGAGTTCCAAGATGGATTCATTGGACTATTTGAAAGTACTAATATCTCTGTAGGTCCAAAAACATATCCCGCAGTATCAGTTAATGGTATAGCTACATGAGTAATATAGTTATATACTAAAGTTGATTGACACACTCCACAATCATCTATCATTGCTAATCCATTTGCGACTCCATTACAATCTATCACACAACTTGAATTCCAAGATAGATTCATTGGACTATTTGGAAGTACTAACATCTCTGTAGGGCCATAAACATATCCTGCAGTATCAGTTAATGGTATAGCTACATGCGTAACATAGTTATATACTAAAGCTGATTGACATACTCCACAATCATCTATCATTGCTAATCCATTTACTACTCCATTACAATCGGTAAAAACGCATCCTGAATTCCAATATATATTTAATGAATCATTTGGAAATACTAATATTTGAGTTGGCAATAACGATAAATTAAAAGTGTCATTAATAAAAGTAACATTATGTGTAATTACATCATATATATATGCTTGTTGACAAGTACCACAACTATCATTTAGAGAGGTACCGTTTAAAACTCCATTACAATCTCTACAATTTGAATTCCAATAAGGATTCGAAATATCATCAGACATCACTAAAATTTGAGTTGGTAATAACGATAAATTAAAAGTATCATTAATAAAAGTAACATTATGTGTAATTACATCATAGATATATGATTGTTGACAAATTCCACAATCATCTAATAATGATGTTCCATTTATAACACCATTACAATCCATACAGGAAGAATTCCATACTGGATTCATTGTGCTATTTGGAAGTACCAACATCTCTGAAGGTCCAAAAATATATCCGGTAGTATCAGTAATTGGAGTACTTAAATGCGTGACATAGTTATATACTAAAGCTGATTGACACACTCCACAATCATCTATAATTGCTAATCCATTAACAACAGCATTACAATCATTACATGTAGAATTCCAATAAGGATTTGCTAAGTCATCAGGCATTACTAATATTTGAGTTGGGGAAGGAATAACCCCAATAGTATCAGCAAGAAAAGTAACAGTGTGTGAAATAAAGTCATACAAATAAGCTTGTTGACACACACCACAATCATCAGTGAGAGCTGTTCCATCAATAATCCCATTACAATCAGAGGTTGTACTTCCTATAACTGTTAAATACCCAATCATACCATTTACCGCATGACTTCCTACAGAACAATCATAAGTATAATTCCCAGGGATTGTGAAAATATGAGTATAAAGTATACTTGATATAGTTGGAGAACTTACAAAAACCTCTGGATTATTATAACTTGCTCCAGTTATAGATGAATTATCAAAATTTACATTATGATAACCTCCATCATTTAACCATACAACAGTATCACCTACATTCACAGTTAGATTAGATGGACTATAGTAGAAATTACCAGAATTTACAAAATATGTATTAGAATAAGTATACAAACTTGTAAATAAAATTACTATCAATGACATTAATATTTTTTTCATGTTTTTTTAATTTAAATTAGTGATTTTGCTATTTCATTTGCAAAATTAAACATGAAATCTGTAGTAATTCTGAATACAAAAAAAAACTAGGACCAAGAGGTCCATCAAAAATAAATCCGTTAATTAAGTGGGTTTATTAATTGTTTTTTGAATATTCTTCAAAGGACTTCTTTTTACCCACTTTTTTATGGTCAACCTTTTTAGAATTGGCTTAAGTATAATACTCAGAAACCTATTCTTTACTTTAATGTATACATAAGACTTAATTGGTTTTGCTCCAAAATTACTCTTAAATTCATTGGCAGTTCTTCCAAAGACAACTTTATCCATTTTAAGTGCAATTGCATTATTAATACTTTCAAGCAATATCCTAGGATATATAGAAAAAGTTTTATTTAATGACTTATCAAATCCTACATAGTAAGAATAAAGAATTTTATCTTGATGTATTTCAGATGAGAAAGCGATTAACTCATTATTTAGAAAATAACCATATACTTTAAAAATATCTTTTTTAATCAATGATAAAAAAGACTCTGTATTAAATAAAGGACCACTAAATTTCGATTCATTTATCACCTGAAGGAATAGAGCTTTTATATTGTCAGAATAAATTACTAGATCATTGGTATTCATAGGCCTGATTTCTATTTCACGACCTGAATTCAAAAATTTCTTAATCTGCTTTCTATATTTTTTTCTAAAATCTGAGACATAGCTATCTAAGTTACACCAATTATCATGTATTTCAAGAACCATATCTCCCTCAACCTCAACCTTGGAGAACTGATTTTTTTCAGTAGTAATATTATTAAAAACAAAATCCGGAATAACTAATAGTGTATACTTACATTGAAGAACAGAAAGAAATTTATCAAGATTAATCTTATTCTTTACAACAAACGCAGGTATATTGGTGATGAATGAATTTGTTAGATAAAGAACATCAAAATTTAAAAATTTTACAAAGAATCCTAATCTCTTATTTCTCAAATAGCTTATTGTTTTAGAAAAACTTAGTTTAAAAATATTGGCGTATAGCCTTATATCTTTACTAATGACAAAAAGATGTTTAATGTTGGGGTGATTAATATAAAAGGCCTCTAAGAAAGAACTATGAATAAAATCACTTACATTAAATTTATCCCATTCCGCTTTCACCTTAGCTATATCAGTATATACTTTCAAAAAACCTAAACCTTTGACATAATATTCAACACTGATATATCTGGCATTATTCCTACCCTACCAGCATATCCTAGATGACCTAAACCTCTATTAACATATATTTGCTTTTCTTCATGTTCATATAATCCAGCCCATTCTTTATACCGATATTTTACTGGACTCCATTTAAAACCCGGTATTTCAACACCAAATTGCATCCCATGGGTATGTCCTGATAATTGAAGGTCAATCTGATAATTACTTTTCAAAACTATTTCTCTAAAATGGGAAGGATCGTGAGACAATAGTATAGTAGGAANNCTNTCATCAACACCTNTCATTGCAANATCTAAATCACCATCNTTGTTAAANCTACCAGCNCCCCAATTTTCAACACCAACAATATTAAACTTNNNNTTNTTATNTGAAANNANNCTAGATTCATTCAATAAAAGATCNAAACCNACCTCTTTTTCTAACTTTAATAATTTGCTAAAATTAGTTTTCCACTCAGCAGAATCTCTNTTCATTCCTGTATAGTCACCATAATCATGNTTTCCTANAATTGATAACTTACCATCTTTNGATTTTATTTTTTTTAAAACGTCAATATAAGGCACCGCTTCNTNATAATAATTATTAACTAAATCACCAGTAAACACTACCAAATCAGGNCTTTCGCTATTAATCATTTCTATAGCTTCNTCTAATTTACCAANATTATTAAANCCNCCTANATGAAGATCAGAAATATGAATAATNTTATAATTATTAAGATCTAAAGGCCAATCTCTTATANAAATATCTTGATNATTCTTTTTAAAATTATACCTACCCCATATTATNCCATATAATAATGTAGAAAACAAAGTTCCTGAAATAANAAGTGCNGANTTTTTAAGAAAATTTAAACGACCAAGATCTAATTCCTGCTTATTAAGNACAAAAAAACNNGTAAANTATTTAAAGATNCGAATTACATCATCAATAANNAGAGGNATTATNCCAATAAATTTGGCAATAAAAACAATNAACACTAAACTAGAATANACGATACTNTCATTAAATCTAATAGAGGGGGTTCTTTTTTCATAATTTAAAAAAACNTAAAGTATAGCAGCGTATATTATANCTGAAATAATCCAATAGCAAATTGGATAAANAGAATTATTAACGAGNGTTTTAATTGTNGATATAGTCCCNNGATAGAAATAAAGATCTATAAGAAAAAGGAAAAGAATAATAATTAATATCTTCATTTTGCAAAATTAAGCTTTATATCTTTCAGATATTAATAAATTAGTCTTTCATTTTNAAAAAAATATNTNTTAGAAAAAGTTCGAACTAAGATTAGAAATATTCGANTAAAATAAAGNACTAAAAANNAATCCTATGATTTNANTAGGTTATTATTAATACNATCACTAATTTAATTACGGTTTCAACTGAATTTTATGCTGATTTACAGAAATCAATACTCCNAATCCATTTTCAACATTTGAATAAACTGGAATTACCTCNCCTCCAAAAAGTCCTAATTCTCCTTTTTCTATGTGATCTCCTAATGAATTATAATAATCATAAGTATCATCACTAAAANTAGAGAAGTGTATAGTAATACTATCACAATCTGAATATTCAAAATCTGAATATTCAAAATNTAACTCTCCGCCTCCTATATCTATNGATATTTGTTTTTCTAAACCATTAAATAAATCATCCGTNAAAANAACCTGATCACCNATAAAAGTATATCCCTCAAAAGGGATNNCTGAAGGAAATGAAGGNTCATTAGAAAACATNNTCTCTGATCCAGAATATCTATGCTCNANAGTGTCNCCAGTTTCCCAATTAAANNAAGTCTTTACACAAGAAGAANANGTCTTTAATCGATAATAATTTTTCTGAATTACATTATCATTAAAACTAAAANTAANACCAATCTTCTCAGGATCAGTNNCTGTATCAATTTGTATGTTATATACTATAATATCTTCTGGAATATATGTAGAAGCTGAAATACTTTCATAATCTGGATGATTCACNTTAATANTATAAGTAGATNCNCTATTTGGAAGAATNTCGGANGTGTAATAATTCATTAANAATTCCANCNCTCCATATTCATTATAAAATANGACAGTATCCGTATTAATTAANTCAATNGATAAAGTATCTAAAAATTGGTTNTTTTCAAAAAGTAACACTTCAGCATCNGTAATGCAAGAAGGTGTATTTTGTTCAAANGCTCCTACAGAATGAGAAACAAGAACTCTAATCTCNGTATCCGTTTCTATAATGCTATTTAANACCAAAACAGNTTCATGAGGTGGNATATCTATATTAACAACTGTTTCCANATTCTCACANGAGAATAATANAGAACAAACTAAAATGGAGAGTATTATTTTTTTCATAATTAAAATTGTATTCGATAAGAAATAGATGGAATAATNGGGAATAATGATACTTGTTTTGCTACTCTTTGATNATCTTCTNNAGATAGNTAAACAAAAAACGGGTTTNTTCTGTTATAAACATTATANGCCCCTACAGAAAAGGTTCGTGAATATTTCTTCTTCTTTTTGTGAAAATTTACTCCAAGGTCNAGNCGGTGAAAAGGATTCATTCTGGTAGAATTTCTATCCCCATACGATTCAACTAAATCAACTATCGANTGTCCTGACCAATTATTTGTATTAGGCATACCTAAATAAACTGCTTGAGGAAAAGTCATTGCATTACCAGTACCATATACCCATGTTCCNCCAATATCAATACGANCATTGAATNTATGAGATANNACTAGAGANAAATCATGTCTTCTNTCGTATTTGTATGGATACCACTCTCCAAAGCTAATATTNTCGAACCTACGATTAGTCCAAGNAAGGGTGTANCCNATCCAACCAGTTGTGTTGCCTTTCTTTTTTTGCAAAAATAATTCNCCACCATAAGATTCTCCTTCTCCANCTGTTTCAATAGCGTTTTCCCAACTTTCNGTACTACTAAGATTAGAATAACCTTCTTTATATGTAATAAGATTGCTCATTGTTTTATAATATCCCTCTANACTCAACTCATAAGTTCCTCCATAAAGTTCAGTTGAAACATTAGCAGCCCATTGTTTTGATCTTTGAGAAGGAACACTATCAATTGCAGGAACCCAAAGATCACTTGGTAATCCGACTGAGGAATTAGAAAGTAAATGAATATTTTGTTTCATCTCGGAATAAGATGCTTTAACTGACCATTCATCATTAAGTAAATATCGAGCAGATATCCTTGGTTGTATACTATAATAATCTTTATTAGAAAGATACTCATAAAAATCTAATAGACTAGAAATAGTAGACGTATTCTCATCTAGCGAATAATATCCTAGATGAATTCCAAAGTTTGCTTTTAATCTATCTGTTATCTTAATATCATCTTCTATATATAAGAATGATTCATGAACATTAGTTCTTTCAGAAAAATTAATCATAGTATCTAAACCAAAATTCTGACTGCTATCTGGAGAGTTAATTGCTAAATTTAAATCAGTTTCTCCTGGGAAGAAATGATGATGTGTATAAGAGACTCCAAACTTAACACTATGATTAGGGTTGGGGGTATAATCAAAATCTATTCTTGCTCCCAAATCTTCAATCCCTGAAAGATAACCAAAAGAAATATTTTCAGAACTCTCTCCAGTAAATAATGTATCTAAGTATGAATTATAAATCGTGTCGTTAGAATTACTATTTGATAAAGCAAAATTAGTGTTAAACTGATACCTGCTATAAGTAAGTGTAGTATTACTAAATAGTTTGTTACTAAATAAATGATTCCATCTTAAAGTAGAGGTAATATTACCATAACCTAAACCAAAATTCATACTTTCCTGATGTGTGTTCTTAGCAACTTTGGGACCTTCTGATCCTTCTCCCTCCTCTTCTGATCCAGTAAAATCAACATTAAATACATCATCACCCATATACGCGCTTAAATATATTCTGTCTTTATTAGAAAGCCTAAAATTAATTTTTGCATTTAAATCATAAAAATAAAGATTGAAATCATTATTGTTTGGTAAAAAAGGTTTAATTAATAAATCCGCATATGTTCTTCTAGCCGATACTATAAAAGATGTTTTATTCTTAACAATAGGTCCTTCTAATGTAAACTTAGAAGAAATCAAACCTATGGTTACATCACCCTTAAACTCTTTCATATTTCCTTCTTTCATATCAATTTGCAATACTGAAGAAAGTCGACCTCCAAATCTTGCAGGGAAGCCTCCTTTAGTTAGTCTCACTGTTTTAATAGCGTCTGCATTAAAAACTGAAAAAAGACCTCCTAAATGAGAAGAGTTATACACTGGTACCCCATCTAATAAAATGAGATTCTGATCTGGACCACCACCTCTAACATAAAAACCTGATGTTCCTTCGCTTGATTGTACTCCAGGCAATAATTGTATTGCTTTTAGCACATCTACTTCTCCAAATAAAGCAGGTATAGTTTTAATTTGTTGAATTGGAATATCAATAACAGAAGTTTGTGTCTTCTCTACTATATTTGCTTCACCAGTCACTTCAACTTCTTGAACATTTACAGATGAAATATCAAACTCAATATCATAATTAATATCTTTTTGAAGATTAATAATTTTAGATATATTTTTATATCCAATAAAGGAATATACTATTTCGTGTTCACCCTCTTCAACTGTTAAACTATAAAAACCATAAGTATTAGAAGATACTCCCTTTCCTATTAATTTACTATATATATTCGCTCCTATTATACTTTCACCATTGTTCTTATCAGTAATATATCCACTTATAGTGTATTTTTTTTGTGAATACAGATTTGTAATTAAGCAAATAAAGATTAGAAAACTCAATAGTTTCTTCATAAATTTTTAAGCTAGATAAATTTTTATTATAAGGCCAAAAATACAAATTAAAATAGCAATATGCAGATAATTATTTCTAGTATTTTTTTATGTGCTAAATCCAATCTAATTCTTTAATTGTCATTACAGTTTCAATATTACCAGTATGTAAGGTTGTTTTTGGTTCAAATAATAAATTAAACACAATCTCACCATTAGTATGTGGTTTATGCTCTACTCCTTTTGGAACAATTAAAATTTCACCTTCATTAACTTCAACTGTTCTACCGTCTCTGAAGTCAATTAAAAGAGTTCCTTTAAATACCATAAAAAGTTCATCTTCATTTTCATGACTGTGACAAACAAAATTATCTTTAAGTTTACAGAGCTTTATATGCTGACCATTCAGTTCTCCTATAATCTTAGGATTCCATTGATCATTAAATAATGAAAACTTATTCATTATATTAATTGGTTCAACTTTTTTTCTTAACTCAAAATTACAGATTAATTTTCTAACAAAAGCTTGAAATTAGAATTGAAAGATTCAAATAGAAGGACTTCGCAATTTAATGGGTTTACTTTTTGTTATTTTCTAATGACTTTGAGATAATGAACTTGTAGATCATTTATCATTATCGAAATAAAATAATGTCCTGTAGGAAGATTTTTATGAGGCTCCCATAATACAGAATATTTCTCAGGATCTAACATTCTCTCATCAAGAGTTGCTACTATCTGGCCTCTAATATCATATACAGATATACCAACCTTTGATTTTTGAAAAACACCATAATTTATTTCAAGCCGATCAGTAAATGGATTAGGATTTGCACTATAAATAATCCCTTTATCAAGGTGAAG
>NZWX01000029.1 GCA_002697625.1 Flavobacteriales bacterium | reverse complement strand
AAATTAATAAATATATAATTGTTACTATTACTAGCAGAATTAATAGATTTTTAATCGATATAAATCTTGTTTTACGACCCTTATTTATATCCTTTTCAAAGTCTCTCCAATCTTCTTTATCAAAAGGTTCACCTTTTTTGTTCTGTCCTGCTATTACCATATTTCCTCTATTTTGTATAATTAAATCCTAAAGTATCTTTTATGTTTTTTGGTAATTCTGGCAAGTAGGAACGGGAAATCATAAGAGTAGAAATATTCGCCAGATCGGTAAAGAGTTTGTGTTTGTCTACCGTTTCTTTCAGATATCCTTGCCCCGAACTGCCTCCAGTTCCAATCTTTTTTCCTAGCATTTTCTCAACCATTTGAACATGTCTAAAACGCCAAGTCGAAATTTTATGATCTAGTTCTACTAAGCTTCTTAAAAATTGATAAGGTAAATGTAATATTGGTTCATCTCTATATAAATTTATCAGCAATGAGGACATTGTCGCCTTGTATGAAAGGGAAGTTTCTCCTTCTTCCATTGCTTTATTATGTTGTTTCTCAGAGAGTACTCTCTCAAAATACTTTTTATTTTCCTCTATCATACGAATTCTGATCTCTCTATCACTATCCGTTAAATTTGCCTCTGTAATTCCTTTAATCTCTTTATCTAACATCTGATTTACAGCCTGCTCATATTTTGTAGTAAAATCAAATGCATCCATATTCAAAAACGGAATGCGTTCTAACCATTTTTCTACTAAAGTAAATAAGGATTGATTTTCTTCTAAATCCAAAATTTCTTCTTTCTTTTCTCCTTCAAATTGGGAGTGATAAGGACATCCTCCAAATTGATGTCTTTTCTTGATTTTTAAGCCCAATGTAACCTCTAACTTTCGGAATTGATGGGATTGAAATCCAGAAGCAGGAGAAAGGTAATGACGAAAATCTAGGAAGTCTAAAGAAGTCATAGTCTCCAAAATATCTAGTTGCCCTACTAAGGTCGTCATTATTTTATTTACCCTATCCATTCTTCCAACAATTACTCCCATTGATGATTCGTCTACTTTATCTTCTTTAAAAAGATTTATTATAGATTTCACTTCATGTAATATTTGCTTGAACCACAATTCGTAAGTTTGATGGATAATAATAAACAACATTTCCTCATGTGCTTCAACGCCTTTTTCTTTACTTATAGGGTGTTGAGATTCTAGTATTTTGTCTAAATCTAAGTAATTGATATAATGTACGGATGAAATTTTTTCTGACATCAAATTAAAATATTATAAAGTTGTAAAAGTAAGCAATCTGAATCTAAATGAAAAGAGAAATCATTAAAAAGAGATAGAAGAAAATACTTAAAGATTCGATCCAAAAGGAAAAATAGAAATCATCTTTATTTTCGTCAGATTTAATAATTAAAATACTAGAAAAACAGCAACAAATAATTATTGCGATCAAAATATCCAAACTCAAATTACAATACAGATATTGATAAAGAGAAACAATGTTCAAAGCAATTAATGCAAGAATTGCAATAAGTTTCGAAATAAAAGTACCTACTAAAATAGGGATGGTTTTTATATTTTTCTTGTCATATTTTACATCTCGAATATCAAATGGCACTGTTATTGCAAACACAAATAAAAATCTAGAAAAAAGTTGTAAAATAGTATTTGAAGTTAATGGTAGGTTATTTTCAGAAATTAGCAATCCCATAGTACTTATAGTCCAGATAGATGAAATAATAAATATTTTTAAGAAAGGAATTCTTCTTAGACCAAAAGGGTATAAAACAGAGATAGTTCCTGTAGTTAATAGAAGAATTTGTGTGTTGGGATTAAACTGTAAAAAGAAAAATAAACTTATAAAACCAGATGAGGTAATTAGAGAATAAATAAAAACATGATTATTCAATACCCATTCTTTTCTTTTATGAGTAATCTCTTTTTTTATACGAACTATTCGTTGAAAATTATATGTAAAAAGTGTTGCGAAAAATACAAAAATATTAATATTATAATTCTTGCTTTCTAAAAGTATTTGAGAGCTTAATGCTAGAGCAATAACACAGGTAGCGACAACGATATTTGAATTGATTAAATGATTAAGAATACTTTTTACTCCATTCATTTATCAAAAGTATGATTTTTTATTAACAATTGACTTTATTAGAATTGCAATGCTTAATTTTGACCGCTTAAAATATAATTATATTAGAATGAATAATTTTTCGGACAGGCACATTGGATTAGCAAAAGAGGATGTAAAGAAAATGTTGGAGGATGTGGGAGTACAATCTATAGAAGAATTGATAGAACAAACGATCCCTTCATCTATTAGGTTAGAAAATGAATTAGATTTACCAAAAGCCTTAAGTGAAAGCCGTTTTTTGGAACACATGCATTTACTTGCTAAGAAGAATAAAAATTACAGGTCTTATATAGGTATGGGGTATTTCAATACTATTATCCCGTCAGTTATACAAAGAAATATATTAGAGAATCCAGGTTGGTATACCGCATATACTCCTTATCAAGCGGAGATATCTCAAGGTAGATTAGAAGCTCTCTTAAACTTTCAGACAATGGTTTGTGATTTGACTGGAATGGAAATAGCAAATTCTTCTTTATTAGATGAAGGTACAGCAGCTGCCGAATCAATGTGNATGNTGTATAATACNATGAGTAGGGNNAAAAAGAAATNAGGNTCAAATAAGTTTTTTATATCAGAACTTTGNTACCCTCAAACAATTGATGTGNTAAAAACAAGAGCAGAGCCGCTAGGAATTGAGTTAGTGATAGGGGACTATAATACTGTTGTTTTATCACAAGATTTTTTTGGGATATTATTACAATATCCTGCTAAATATGGAGAAGTATTAGATTATTCTGAAATTGTTAATAAAGCAAAATCTTATGAGGCTGGAGTAGCTGTAGCAGCAGATTTGCTTAGNCTTTCTATTCTTACTCCTCCAGGTGAGTGGGGAGCAGATGTAGTGATTGGTACCTCCCAAAGATTTGGTATTCCAATGGGATACGGNGGCCCTCATGCNGCTTATTTTGCGACTCATGAAAAATATAAAAGAAATATCCCTGGNAGAATTGTAGGAGTAACAAGAGATGTTGATGGAAATAGAGCGTTAAGAATGGCTCTTCAAACAAGAGAACAACACATTAAAAGAGAAAAAGCTACTTCTAATATATGTACTGCACAAGTANTNTTAGCGGTCATGGCTTCTATGTATGGAGTGTTNCATGGACCTAAAGGATTAAGGTCAATCGGTAAANAAATACATTCTTTAACCTCAAAACTTTCTGAAGGATTAACTCAATTAGGTTACAAACAGATCAACAAAACCTATTTTGATACCATTTTAATAAATGTAGGTAATGTATCTATGGAAAACGTAAATACTTATGCNGAAGATGCTAAAATAAACTTTAATTATATTGATGAAAAAACNTTATCAATTAGCTTAGATGAGAANGATGATATNAGTAACATTAATGATATTCTGGATGTATTTGCAAAAAGTTGTAACCATTCTGACTCAAAAAACTTAATTGATGAAGTNTTAAAAGGNNATTATAATGAAGCGTACAANAGAATTCCTGAGAATCTGTATAGAACATCAGAGTATTTACAAAATGAGGTNTTTAATTCTTATCATTCCGAAACAGAAATGATGAGGTATATTAAAAGATTAGAGAATAAAGATTTATCTTTAACTCATTCTATGATTTCTCTTGGGAGTTGTACTATGAAATTAAATGCTGCATCTGAATTATTACCGTTAAGTTGGATGGAGCTTGGTAATCTTCATCCATTTGTTCCATCTCACCAAGCAAGAGGTTATCATATAATGTTTCATGAGTTAGAAGAAATGTTATGTGAAATAACTGGNTTTGACGCAATGAGTTTACAGCCAAATTCGGGAGCTCAAGGAGAATACGCNGGATTAATGGTGATAAGAGAATATCATAAAAGNAGAGGAGATCATCATAGAAATATTTGTTTAATTCCTTCTTCTGCACATGGAACAAATCCTGCTTCTGCNGTATTGGCGGGAATGAAGGTTGTNGTAACTCCNTGTGANGANAATGGAAATATTGATGTTGAANCTTTAANAGAAAANGCNANAGAANATTCAGNNAACCTNTCNTGTTTNATGATTACATATCCTTCTACNCANGGGGTNTTTGAGGAAAGNGTAATGGAAATTACNAACATAATTCATAAGAATGGAGGTCAAGTTTATATGGATGGAGCAAANATGAATGCTCAAGTAGGNCTAACNAACCCTGCNAAAATTGGNGCNGATGTATGTCATTTAAATCTGCACAAAACATTTGCNATTCCTCATGGTGGAGGTGGTCCNGGTATGGGGCCGATTGGAGTNGTAAAACATCTAAAAGAATTTTTACCATCTAATCCAATNGTNANTACTGGAGGAGAANATNCTATTNCAGCAATTTCTTCNGCTCCNTGGGGNTCTTCATTNGTNCTTACTATCTCTTATGCNTATATAAAAATGTTAGGNTCNGAAGGATTGAGAAAGGCTACNGAAGTAGCAATNTTAAATGCTAATTATCTAAAAACNCAGTTAGAAAAGAATTNTTCAATTTTATATACTTCTGANACAGGNAGNGTGGCACATGAAATGATTGTAGACTTTAGAGAATATAAAACTAGTGGTGTAGAAGTAACTGATATAGCAAAAAGATTAATGGATTATGGTTTTCANGCACCAACTGTTTCNTTNCCTGTANCNGGTACGTTAATGATAGANCCAACCGANAGTGAATCTATGGCGGAGTTAGAAAGATTTNTTGATACAATGAATTCAATAAAGCAAGAGATAAATGATGTTATTGATGGAAAGGTAGATGANAAANATAATGTTCTGAAGAATTCTCCTCATACCATGCANTCTGTNATAAATTCTCATTGGGATAAGGATTATTCNAGAGAGAAGGCAGTATTTCCATTGTCTTTTGTAAAGAANAACAAATTTTGGCCTTCNGTTAGGAGAGTCGACGACGCTTATGGNGACAGAAACTTACATTGTACTTGTGCTCCGATTTCAGACTATGTTGAATAGATGATATTTGTTTCTTCNGACACTATATAAGTGTATTTTAATACTTATATTTGCTTACAATTTTTAAAAAACAAAAAACAATTATGAAAAAATTTTATTTATCACTTTGTNNAATAGGAATAGCAGTTNCTTCTTTTGCTCAACAAAATGATGTGAGAAACTCAGAAATGAGTTTAAAATCATCAAAGTTTCACCACTATACATCTTCTCAAGAAGATTCTAAAGCACCNCCATTTTGGNAGGATGATTTTTCTGATGCTTCNTTATGGACGATGACGGATTACGCGCACAATGGAGCTCAAAACTGGGTAATTGGTACCGCTGCTCCATCGGGAGGATTTTCTAATGGAATGGGAGCTATAGCTTCAACTACAGCTGCTAACGGATTTGCAATGTATGATTCCGATGCACTAGCTACTTCTGCGNCAAATGTTCAAGACGCAANTCTNACTTTTAANAATTCTATTGATTGTTCCCNNTATCAGTANNTTAATCTNAATGTGGAAACTTATCACAGAAAATTTCAAGATTCTGTTTTTGTTGAAGTAAGTAATGATAATGTAAATTGGGATAGATATGAAATGCATNTAGATTTAGATGTAAATGATGGTTCAGCAAACCCTGAATTTGCTTCGNTAAACATTTCTTCAACNGCTGGGAATCAAACTACTGTATGGATTCGTTTTNGNTATGAAGGACANTGGGACTANGCTTGGATGTTAGATGATGTNTCTCTTTCTGAAACACCAAACAATGCNGCTTCNATTNCAGATGCNGTACAAGGTGGTTGGTGGGTNAANTATNNAAATGTNGCNGGAGGTNNATTAGCAGGATTTGATTATACTTTTAATACTAATTCTCAGATTGCTATAAATCCTTATTCTTTTGAGGCTGTTTTACACAATGATGGAGTAGCTCCACAGAATATGATTTTAAATGCAGAGGTATTGAACGATCAAGGTATCTCAGTCTTTAGTTCAATGTCTAACTCTATCTTGTTAGACATGTCTAATGCAGTAGATACGTTTGTATGTAATAATACTTTTACTCCTTCTGTTAATGGTGTTTATGAGATAAGATTATGGGGTACAGGTGATTCTGTAATGACTGACACAGCTATTCTTATGACTGTAGTAAATGATGATGTATATGCTAGAGATTGGAATCAGCCAGCTGGTACATGGAGAGTAGCTAGAGATTGTGGAGGAATGGTTTTAGGTACTTCACTTGATATTTACACTAACGAAACACTCTACGCTTTACAAGTTCATATTGATGATGAATCTGTTGTAGGAACACCATTGTATGTTGCTTTATATGAAAATTCTACGGATCCAAATTCAGATCCTGTATATCTATCTCAATCTGATGATTATATTTTAACAGCTAATGATATTGATAATTGGATTACAGTTCCTTTTGATGGTGGACAAGATTTATTTGCAGGAACTTCTTATTTAGCTGCAGTTGGAGGATACGCTTCTCCACTAGATACATTTAAGGTTAATGTTTCTGGAGAATCTCAAGGAGCTACTTGCTGGATTCAAGATAATGGGTGTGATCTTGGTTCTGCAGGTTTTGGTGCTTGGTACTGGATTTCTGACATCCCAATGATTAGAATGAGTTTTGATCCCGCAGCTTTATCTACTGACAATGTAGTTTCTGGAGAGTTTAATGTATATCCAAATCCTACTACAGGAGTATTTATAGTTGAGTTAAATAATATAAAAGCAGATGATTATAAAATATCTGTAACAAATGTTTTAGGCCAAGAGGTTTATACTTCTACAAAGGAATTAACTACTTTATTTTCAGAAAGAATTGACTTATCTTCATTTGATAAAGGAGTTTATATTTTAGAGATTTCAAATTCAGAATCTGCTTTTTCTGAGAAAATTATTATTGAGTAAGATTAAATATTAATTATTTTAAAAACCCGGTTTTTACCGGGTTTTTTTGTGTTATTTTTTTGTAAGTTAGCTATCTGAATTTTTTAAAATATTAACTTATGAAAAAACTTTACTCAATTATGTGTGTATTTATGTTCTTTAGTTCAGCGTTTGCACAAACGACTAACTTAGAACTAACGAAAAAAGACTTCCGATCAGTTTCGAAAGCTACAACTAATTCTATTACTAATATCTCTAATTCCAATTCAGCTGCGACTGTTATTTGGTCTGATGATTGTTCCGACATTACAACTTGGACTTTAGCAAATACTTCCATCCCTCCAATAGATTGGAGTTTAGAAATGGATCCTGCTGCAATTCCTGTTACTGCATTATCTCCATTTAATTCTACAACCGCATCAAATGGATATTTGTTTATTAATTCCGATGCAACTGGTGGTGGAGATGGTGATGGTACTCCTGTTGAATGTACTGCAACATCCCCTATGATTGACCTTACAGGCTGGCCATATGTTCAATTAACCTTCTCTCATAATTACCGATGGTGGCAGGATACTAGATCAGTTAGAGTCTCTGCAGATGGAGGTAATACATGGACTCAGTTTGATATGACAGATGCAAATGGATATCCAAATAATCAGAATTCTAATAACCCACAAAATGAGGTGATAAATATTTCTTCTATTGCTGGAGATCAAGATTCTGTGATGGTTCAGTTTTATTATTTTGATAATGATTATTGGGCTTGGTATTGGGCAGTGGATGATGTTACGATATCTGAAATACCAGATAATGCCATGAATATTTCTGAAGAGGTACAAGGTGGATGGTGGGTTAATTATGTAAATGCTGGTGGAGATGGTTATGATTACACTTTAAAGCCATTATCTCAGCTTACTAATAACCCATATGCTTTTGAAGCAGTATTAAGAAACGCTGGTATAGCTCCTCAAAACTCATACTTATCTGCTGAAGTGACAGATGGTTCGGGAACCCTAGTATATACAGATGTTTCTAATACATTATTATTAGATGTTAATTATCCTCAAGATACTTTTGCTACAAATAGTACATTTTCACCAACAAGTACAGGTACTTACACTGTTGAAATGTGGGGGACAGGAGATTCTACTTCTACCTCTACAGTTTCATTAGATATGACTGTCACAGATTATGTTTATGCAAGAGATAATGATATTCCGGATGGAGCTTGGAGAGTTGGAAGGTCGTGTGGTGGTCAGATTTTAGGTGTGAAATACGATATGTATGCAGATGAAACTCTTTACTCTCTTCAGATTCATATTGATGATCAATCTATTGTCGGAACACCAGTATATGTAATATTATATGAGGATGATGCTGCTGGAGATCCAATCTATTTATCACAATCTGATGATTATATTTTAACTGCAGCTGATTTAGGAAATTGGATAACGATTCCTTTTGATGGTGGAGAGATGGTATATTCAGGCACAGGGTATGTTGCTGCTGTTGGCGGGTACGCTAATCCTGTGGACACCTTCTTGGTGAGTGTTTCAGGAGAATCACAAGGTAGTTGTTATATACAAGATAATGGATGTGATATAGGTTCAGGTGGATTTGGATATTGGTATACTACTTCTGAAACACCTATGATTCGAATGAATTTTGATCCATATTCTGTGAGTATAGAAGAAAATCAAGTAATGAACATTATTAATGTTCATCCAAATCCTACATCTGGAGTATTTAAAATTGAGTTGAATCATACAACCGACATATATAATATTGTAGTTACAGATATATTAGGAAAAGAGATGTTGTCTACAGTTGTAAATGGTTTTTCAACTGAAGTTATAGATATATCTGATTTAGATAAGGGCGTGTACTTGTTAGAAGTTTCAAATTCTGATATGAGATTATCGGGGAAAATTATTTTAGAATAATTTGATATATAAGATAGATTTTAAAAGCCTGTGACAACAGGCTTTTTTTATTTCTAAAATTTTGGTAAGTTAGCTGACTAAATAATTTAAAATTAATACCATGAAAAAATTTTACACATTTGCTTCACTGATGATGGTTTCAGTAATTACATTTTCACAAATCGCTGATAATGCATTTCCAGAACCAACAGATGTAAGTACAAGAACATTAAAATCACATTTAAATTTTGATCCAAATGGAACGAAAGCAACTCCATTTTGGTCGGAAGACTTTAGTGGAGGAATTCCTGCTACTTGGAATAATGGGTCTACTCCAACTCCACCAGTAATATCTGCACCTTGGGTTTATAGAGGAGCAAATACAACACCTAATGTTTCTACTGGTTCGCAAGGAGCCTATGCTGGTACCAATGGACCTATTCAATCTCCAACTGCTAGTAATGGTTTTGTAATTTTCGATTCTGATTATTATGATAATGGTGGAACTGCTGGAAATTTTGGAGCAGGACAATATCCATGTAATAGTATTACTGGAGGTGCACCAACTGGACATGTTGGAACACTAACAACAGATTCAATAGATTGTTCGATGTATACTGATGTCACAATGGTTTTCAATTCTTTTTATAGAGAATATACTGGTATTGCAAAAGTTGCTTTTAGTATTGATGGGGGGATTACTTTTACAGATACTGTTGAGGTTCACCCAGAAATTGAGGTAAATGAAAGAACTGAAAGCGATTATCAGGTTATGGTTAGATTCCCTCAGAATATAGCGGGTAATTCAAATGTAATGATTCAGTTCATATACGATGGAACAATATTGTATAATACAATTTATAATGGTTATTATTTTTGGATGATTGATGATATAGAGTTAATGGAAACCCCTGCTCATTTAATAGATCTTTCTAGTGAAACATTTGGTGGTTGGTGGGTAGGTTACCAGTCTACTGGAGATTTAGGAATTGATTATACTTTCAACCCAATCAATCAAGCTCAGGTAAATCCTTACCGATTTGAGGCGGTTGTTGCAAATAATGGTTCTTCTGCACAAACAAATGTTACAATGCATATTGATGTTCAAAATGGAGGAACTTCAGTGTTTTCTACATATTCAAATCCTATAACATTAAATGTCATGGCAAACGATACATTAGTTACGCCAACTTTCACCCCTTCTACTCTAGGTTATCACCAAATAGAATATTGGGTCACTTCTGATTCCTTCCCAACAACAGATACTATTGGTAGAGGAACTGTGGTTACAGATAGTGTCTACGCAGTTGATTTTGATTGGGATTCTGACGGTGCAAATGCAGGTGGAGGATATTATTTAGGAAGAAGTTGTGGAGGACAATCCTTAGGGAATGCTTTTGATATGTACGTAAACGATCAAGTAACGTCTATTTCATTTCATGTAAATGATCAGTCGGTAGCAGGAGCTAATATTGCAGTACTATTATATGAGATTGACCCTATGGTTACACCATATGCACCAATTTATCTTGGACAATCTGATGATTATACTTTAACACAATCGGATATTGATTCATGGGTTACAGTTGCATTCTCAGACCCTTTGGATGTTTATGCTGGAACGACTTATATTGCAGCAGTTCAAGGATATGCCAACCCTGTAGACACGTCATTAATTAGCTCGTCTTCCAATGATAATACATTAAGTTTTGTTCAAGACAATGGTTGTGATATTGGATCAGGAGGTTTTGGATATTGGTATTCAACTTCTAGCCCGTTACTTATCAGAATGAATCTTGGTGATGTTACAGCTCCCCCTGTATCAATCGATGAAGATTTATTTGATGGAACTTTTTCAGTATACCCGAATCCAAGTGATGGAAAATTCAATATAGATTTAGTAAATGTTAATGACGGAACTTATTCTATCTCAGTTGACAATATTTTAGGAGAGGAAGTTTATTCTGAAGTACGATCAGTCATTCATACTTATTCAGATGTACTTGATTTAACTAATCTTTCTAAAGGGGTTTATATGTTAAATGTAAAAAATGAAAACACATCAACAAGTAGAAAAATCATAATTGAATAGATTTTTTATATCTTACTAAAAAAAGGCCTGAAAAAAAATCAGGCTTTTTTTTTACCCAAATTTTCCTTATGTTTGTTAGCTAATTAAATCAATGTATTATGAAAAAACTTTTATTTTTAACTTTTATCTTTTTTTCCGTATGTATTATTGCTCAAGAAAATCAAGAGGATTGTATTAATTCATCAAAGATTATAAAAAACGACATTAGAGCTGATAAAAGTGCAGTTGTAATTTGGTCAGAAGATTTTGGGGGAGGTTTCCCTGCGGGGTGGAGTACATATACAAATAATACTGGAGCTGGAAATACTGGTTCACTGCCTGGAAATACAGCAGAATGTCCATGGAAGTATTCTACTGTTGGATCTTGGGGTTATTGGAATACTAATCAAGGGTTATCTGCAGCTCCTGCAATTAATTCAACTACTGCAGCAAATGGGTTCCTCATATCAGATATTGATTCTGCAAATCACTGGAATGCTGGACAACCATCAGGAAATACATATTATTATCTTGAGTCTTATTTTACAACTTCAGCAATTGACTTAACCGGATTTCCAAATGTTAGTTTGGAGTTTGAACATTCATTCAGATTTAATAATAGTATTAATTTAACAGTTTCTATTAGTACTGATAGTGTAACTTGGACAACTTATAATGTGCAAGGAAACGCTACAAACAATCAAGCTTCTGCAGATCCAGAATATTTAAGTTTAAATATATCTTCTGTGGCAGGAAATTCTCCTACAGCATATATAAAAGTTGGTTGGAATGCTAGATGCTATTTCTGGATGATTGATGATATAAAGATTGTAGAAACTCCAGACAATAAGTTAGATTTAACAGAGGTTACGCATGGCGGATGGTACACAACACCTACTACAAACGGATTTGGATTAGATTATACTATGGTCCCATTAAATCAAGCGGAAGCTAATCCCTTTACTTTTGAGGGGATTGTAACAAATTTAGGAGCTCTAGATCAGACTTCACATATTAATGTTGAAGTTGTGAATAGTTCAGGAAGTAATGTCTTTTCCACTACTTCAGCAGATAGTTTGCTTACCCCGCAAGATACAATTATTTTTGTAGGGCAGAATAAATTCACTCCAACTACAATAGATCAATATAATTTTTCTACCTGGGCTTCTTCAATAGATACAATTTCTGATACAATGGGTGGATCTTTTAGTGTGACAGAAAATATTTATGCTAGAGATAACGGAACAGAAAACCAACAATATGGACTTGGACGAAGTTGCGGTGGTATGATAATAGGATCATATTTTGATGTCTATGAACAAGATGATTTATCTTCATTGTCAGTATTTATAACTGATAATTCTATAGCTGGTGCTCAGATATATGCTGTTTTATATGAAATTGATGCTTCTAATGACAAGATATATCTTGTTCAATCAGATGACTATACTCTTACCTCGTCTGATTTAGGAGCATGGACAACAGTTTCATTTGACGATGATTACACTCTTGTTCCTGGTACCTATATGGCTGCAATTGGAGCGTATGCAAACCCACTTGACACCTCTTTATTAGGCATGTCTCAATATACTTATCCTACTACTTGTTATATTCAAAAGAATGGATGTTTAACAGGTTCACAAACTTATGGTTCTTGGTATTGGCTTTCAAGAGCTCCTATGATAAGGATGAATTTTGCTATTGTTACATCAATAGAAGAAAATGTTTTTGATGGTAAAATTTCGATTTACCCTAATCCTACCAATGGTGTAATAAACTTAGATTTAACAGGAGTAACTCCTGACAATTATACTTTAACGATTACAAATATTTTAGGTGAGGTAGTATATAAGTCTTTAGTGTATACTAGAGGAGTTTATAATGATATAATAGATATTAGTAAATTAAAATCTTCTAATTATATAGTCCAGATAGAGAATGGAGATCATGTATTCACAGACATGATTATAATAAAATAACTATAAAAATAAGATTTTTTTATTTACATGTTGGTGATATTCCAAGAACATATTCTTCAATTATGTTTAGTTCCTTTGCTAGTTCAGAAGCAGAGAAATCGTTAATGTCAGAGTAAGTAATTAGTTTTTTATAATCTTCTAATAATTGATTAGCAATAGGCATATATGACCAGTGCCATTTCTCTTCATTATATCCTGTTATTCTCCCTCCTTCTTTCTTTTCTGAATATACTTGGCAGAATCCAAATTTGTGAGCATTGTTTTGTAACCACTCGTATTCTTTGTTTGCTTTCTCATTAGTTCCGTTAAAGTATGTGTCGAACCCGTTAATATCTATATCTGTTCCCCAGTGGTGTCTTGATGTAGAAGGCATAGAACTCCATAACATAATCTTTCTGATATTTTCTCGGTTAGTTAATCCATTTTTTTTGTTTTGTGTGTATTTTCTTTCCCAAATAGATTTTTGTGAATAGAAATTTCTTGTTCCGGATACAATTATTAAAGATATTCCGTCTTTTTGAGCTTGTGTTCTCATTTTAATAAAAGCATTAATCGTTCCTTTATGTAGATACATTTCAGGTTTTGTGTGGTATATATTATCTAAAACATCAAACTCAGGATGTAGTTTAGGATCATATCTTCCTGTGAGCAATTTTTTTTTCTCTTGTATGATTATTGAGTCATCTGTGTTATTTCTATTTTCTTCCATTATTTCAGGATTTTGTTTTTCATTTACAATATCAGTATTATCATCTGTAGATGTAACGCAAGATAAAATAATACTTATTAATAATAGATTTATTTGGTTTTTCATTCTTATATAGAGAGATTTAATTTGATTAAAAATCTTCTAGGAGCTTGTAAATCTGTTGGTCTTGTTAATATTTCAGAATTCATTACATTATTAATTATAAAATTAAGTTTTGCAAATTTATGTAATTGAACTCCAAAATTAAAGTCTATTAACAAATCTCCATTTTTATTGTTTTCTCTCGATTCATTAATTCCAGGGATAATCGGAGGTTGAATTTGAATAGTATCGTTATAATAAATTCCATCATTTACTAATGCGGTTGTAAATATTTTATCAATATTTCTCATATAATCATTATACATAATCCTAATTTCTGTACTAATTTTCTTATAGTGTAATTCGGCTGAACATTTTAATAAGTGTTGGTATCTATATTTTAAGATGCTTGTATCGGAACTGCTATTGTTAAAAGTTATATCCTGTATTACACCCAGATTACTTGTTTGTGCATATACAGAGTCTGGTGTTAAAGAAATAGGATGCATATAAGTGTATCCTATAGAAATAGTAGATTTTAAATGTGTACTCATATTATATGAAGAATTTATTTCTGTTTCTATACCTTCAATTTGTGTTTGTCCTATGTTTACTGTTTTAAAACCAAGACCGTAAGCGTGATCTATATCGTATTCCGTTCCCCATTGTGCAAAGCTGAATTCCATCATGTTTTTGTATTTCATTAAAAAGTAAGCAATGTCGAAATCAATTAAAAATTTCTTAATCTTTTTATTGAAATGATACGCACTCTCAAAACTCCATCCACTCTCTGGTTTTAAAGCAAGGTTCGGATAAATGTATGTTCCTCCATGAACACTAGTTGAAGCAGACATTTCAGCAATACTAGGAAACCTAACTCCTTGTCCAAAATAGGTTCTGAAGTTATTGTTTACATTTAATGTATGTTTAACTCCAGCATAAAATAATGGGTAGCTAATTTTAAAGTCGTTTACAAGGTTCCCATTTTCTAATTCAAATTCTTTTTCTGATTTAATTTTTATGAATTCATATCTACTTCCTATAGAAATTGTTGTGTTATTATTTTGTCTTTCCAAGATTGTATATAAAGATTGAGAGTTACTTCTATTTTCTCCGTTAAAAACTTCTGAATATGAAAACACATCATTTATTGTTGCTCCAATAATTAGATTAGATGATAAATAATCTGACCACCCTTTGTATTTATAATTAAGATAGTAGGTTTCTGAAAATAAATCTTTGCCTGTATCTTCCTCATTTGTGCTATTATCTAATCCAATTCTCATAAACCGACTTTTAACTATATGTTTACCATTTTGTGTTGTAAAATTTAGGAACGGATCTATATGAAATAATGTGGAGTGTGTTTGATATAAATTACTATCTATAGGTATATATGCTTGATTATAACTTTCCCAAAGAAGAAAATGCCCAACATTTTGTTTCATAAAAGTACCATTTACACCATATAATAGTCCCTCTACTTTTTCAGAGTTATGTAAAAGGTTTATTGATATTTGACTTCTATTGCTTTCTTCAAGAAATCTATATCCTTCATCTTTAAAATGGTTTAAAACTAAACTTATAGATGTGTTTCCAATAATATTAGAGTGTAAAATATCTGAAGAATAAAACTTTCTGGAACCATTCCACCATTTTATATTTATATTATTTGGGTTATCATATCTCCCAAACATACTGCTTATTTTAGTATGACCCATAAATGGATGTTGAGAAATGAGTTTATGATTTGCAGTTTTTGTTTTAACATTAATTACTCCATTCATAGCGGAAGAGCCATAAATTGCAGATGTAGCCCCTTTAGTAACTTCAATCTGATCAATATTTTCAATAGGAATTAAATCCCAAGGGATTTGTCCCATATCGCCAGAAAGAAGAGGTATATCATCTATCAGCACTAAAACTCGACTTCCTGCCATAGCATTCCACCCAGAACCTCCTCTTATACTAATTTGGTTATCAGTAAGTGTGATACCAGAAAATCGTTGAACAATATCAGATAAATCTATATTTGATTCTTCTTGAAATTTCTTTGCATCAATAATATTTACAGATAGAACATCTGTTATTGTTTTTTCTTTTTTCTGTTCAATGATTTCAATATCATCTAGTAGATGAATATTCCTCTCTAGTACAATATTTTTCCTTATTATTTCTTTTTCAGAGATATTAACTTCAATAGTTTTTATTTTAAAATTAATATGATTAAAAGAGATTTTATACTTCCCTTCAGAGAGTTCCAAGTTAAATTTTCCAAAAGAATTAGAAAAGGAATTAGAAGAAAGTTTACTTATTCCAGAAACTGAAATATTTACTTTATGGATTCCCTTTCCATCTTTATCTATTATCTTTCCTTTAAATTGTTGAGCAAAAACAGTAGAATAACATATTACAAAACCAAAAAGAAAAACAACTGTTTTCATTTAGTTAGAAGAAAGATAAATCTTTTGTGAAAGATTTCTATTTTTATTATAAAGTGAAATTATATAAATCCCCTCTTCTAGATTTTGATTGAGTATATATGTGTTACTGCCTATATTTGTTGAGATAATTCCTTGGTAAATAGTTCTTCCTACCACATCTGTAATTTGTAACTCAAAATCTTCAGAGATAAAATCTGAAATTTCTAAGTAAATAGAATTATCTTTATTAGAAACTCCAGTTATTTCTAATTCAGATTTCAAATCAAATACTGAAGAGGTTTGATTTACTGTTATCATATATCTACTAACTGTATCATAATATCCAAACTGTTCAAAATAATTAACACTTACAGGCAGTGTTAAAGGAACTCCTCCAACATTGACAGTTACGACTCCATGTGAGTATAAATTAGAGATAATTTGTAAGTTGTACCAATCTGGTATTGTAGGTGTTCCATTTATTTCTGCACACGCCACACTCCCTCCCGGGAAAGCACAATTGGGAGTATTGCAGTCTACACTCATTCCAGGTGGAGTATTTAACACATCAATTGTAACAACACTGTCTACCACCCAATCCCCAATATAAATTGATTGTCCTAATGTATCTATTGTAACAAAAGACGTATCTCCTAATGCCGCTTCAAGTAATGTGGAAGGAATTTTCATAGTCCAGGTTTGTGAATAATTAACCCCTACTATAGCATCAGGAAATCCACTTGTAGGCCAAATATTTGCTGTGGAATCTTGATACAGTGTATCTGGAATGCATTGAGAAACACAAGAGAATGAAATTAAAAAACAAAAGAATGCTGTTATTATTCTAAGCATATGACAAATACTATGATAGCAAATCTACAAAATAATCTTTTAGTATCCCCTGAATAATAGCGATAGTTTATAGAGCAACTTACTGAAAAGGTGATAGTCAATTAGAGTAGAAATTCCAAAAAGTGATAAAAAATATGCTCAATATTTTTTATAAATAAATACTTTATTCAAAGTATTATGAATATATAATAAAAAAGATTCCTTGATATCAAGGAATCTTTAAAAAGTGGTGCTACCAAGATTCGAACTAGGGACACAAGGATTTTCAGTCCTTTGCTCTACCAACTGAGCTATAGCACCAACTTATTTTGGATTGCAAATGTAACTTAATTTTTTATTTTGAGAAATATTTTATAACCTTTATATAAGAAATAAAACATTTGTAAATTTGAGGCTGTATTTATATTGATGAATTTAATAATAGACATAGGAAATACCCTAGTTAAATACGCAATCTTTAATGAAGATTTATTAATTGATATAGAAAAATCTTCAGTGGTTGATTTTGTGTTAATAAATCAGATGATATCTACAAAGAAAGTGAAGTCTGTAATTGTATCTTCCGTTAGAGAAGAAACAGATTGGAATCTTGGGGTTAACCCTATTATATTAAGTTATAAAACAAATTTCCCCATTAAGTTAAACTACCACACTCCAGAAACTTTAGGGAATGATAGAATTGCAAATGCTGTTGCTTGTTCCGTTCTTTATCCCAATAAAGATGTTTTAGTAATTGATGCGGGATCGTGTATTACAATGGATTTTATAGATAAAAACAAAGTTTACCATGGCGGTAGAATCTCTCCAGGGCTTAAAATGAGATATAGATCTTTACATGAATTTACTGCAAAACTCCCAAAATTGTGTATTAATCTGGAAAGTAAGGTTATTGGTCAGAATACAAATGAATCTATAGTATCAGGAGTACAACAAGGAGTTTTGTCAGAAGTAAATACAATTATTGATGATTTGAAGAAAGAAAATGAGGATTTGTTCGTTATTGTGACAGGAGGAGATACGTTTTTCTTTGAAAAGGAATTAAAAAATAGCATATTTGCAGACCGAAACCTTGTCCTTAAGGGACTTAATGAAATTTTAAAATATAATGCATAAGATAAAATATATATATCTAGTTATAAGTGTCTTTGTTAGTTTTGCCTCTATTTCCCAAATCTCAACAAATTCACCTTATTCCAGATTTGGATTAGGGTCATTAAGTGGGTCTGTTTCTCCTCAACAATCTGCTTTAGGAGGTGCTTCGGTAGTATATTTTAACTCTAACTCTATAAATTCTGAGAATCCTGCTACTTATTCTTCTTTCCAACCGAAATCCTTTTTGTTGTCAACTGCCCTATCTTCTTCTTCTCATAGATTTACGACGTATGACAAATCACAAAGAGAAAGCAGTACAAGTTTTAGTCATTTAGCAATAGGATTTCCTTTAACTCAATATATTTCAGTAAGTTCTGGTTTGCTTCCATATAGTTCTGTAGGATATCATTTAGATTATGATTCGTTGTATTCTGGTTTAGAAGACACTGTTTCAATTTCTTCTACAGGAAATGGTGGGTTAAGTAAATATTATTTAGGAACTTCCTTAAAGTTGCATAAAACATTATTTTTTGGAGTAAATGCAAATTATTTATTTGGGGGTTTAAGTAAAAATAAAACTGCAGATTTTAACAATACTACTATATTTAATGTCAGTTCAGTTGACCGAACAAATGTTACAGGACTTGTTTATGAGGCAGGTTTATTATTTAATACTGAAATTAGTGAAAATAAGTATATTGCAATTGCTGTAACCTACCAGAATAATTCAAATTTGAATGCAAAAAGAACTCTACTAGGGACAACCTATGAATTTGGTAATTCTCTAATAATAAAGGATACTTTTCAAAATGTATTACAAGATGCTTCTATCATTATACCATCAAAATTATCAGCAGGTTTTTCTTATTCTTCTGAAAAATTATTGTTACTGGCAAACTATTCTACCCAAAACTGGTCTGAGTATCAACTTTCTGTTGATGGTATTGTTGGTGAAGAAGATAATTTAGAGAATAGTGTTTGTTTTTCTGGAGGTTTACAATATACCCCAGATTATAATGCTCATAATAAATATTGGAAAAAGATACAATATAGAATTGGAGGGAGGTATCATAAAACATACCTTAGTTTGAGAGATAATCAGCTAACAGAAAAATCTCTTACTATGGGAGTAGGTATGCCTGTAAAAAGAACAAATACATTTTATAATTTCTCTATGGAATTTGGGGAGCAAGGTACAACAGAATCTAATTTAATAAAAGAACAATTTCTCAGATTTACATTTGGAGTAACTTTTAAAGGAATCTGGTTTGTAAAAAGAAAATATGATTAATATG
>NZWX01000028.1 GCA_002697625.1 Flavobacteriales bacterium | reverse complement strand
TTCAGTTCCTAGTGGTGACAGAAAAATCACTGTTTCATATGTTGGATATCAACAGGAAAGTCAATCAATACAAGCGGAAGGCAATCTTATTACAATAAAATTCAAATTAAAACCTATTCAGCTTTCAGAAGTACATATTATTGGAGATGTAGCAAAAGATAGAGAAACTCCAGTTGCTTTTTCTACTGTCTCATTAAAGAAAGTAAATGAAGAATTAGCATCACAAGATATTCCAATGATTCTAAATTCAACACCAGGTGTTTATGCTACACAAAGTGGAGGC
This sequence comes from Flavobacteriales bacterium, assembly GCA_002697625.1. Taxonomy (GTDB): domain Bacteria; phylum Bacteroidota; class Bacteroidia; order Flavobacteriales; family BACL11. Next base: position 26,847 of record NZWX01000028.1, on the reverse strand, counting down.
GGGGATGGTGATGCTAGAATAACAATTAGAGGATTTAATCAAAGAAATGTAGCGGTTATGATAGATGGAATTCCTGTAAACGACATGGAAAATGGATGGGTATATTGGTCTAATTGGTCAGGATTAGATGCGGTAACTTCAAATATTCAGGTTCAGAGAGGATTAGGAGCTTCAAAGATTGCTATACCTTCTGTTGGAGGTACTATGAATATTCTTACAAAAGGTATTGGGAATAAACAGAGTGGAACTATAAAACAAGATATTGGTTCTTTTGGTAGACTAAAAACTTCTATTGGGTATAACTCAGGGAAAATGGATAATGGCTGGGGATTCACTCTAGCGGGTTCTTATAAGAAAGGAAGTGGATTTGTTCAAGAAACTTGGACTGAAGGGTATTTTTATTATGCAAAAATTCAAAAAGAAATCGGAAATCACACCTTGACATTTTCTGCAATGGGAGCTCCACAAAAACACGGTCAAAGAAGTTATAAAAGCGATATTGCAACTTACGACACAACTTTTGCTCGATCATTAGGAGACACCTCTTCTTTTGATGGAAGAATTATAAATCAAGGAATTGACTACAATAAACATTGGGGACATATTAATAGGTGGAATTTAAACTCTAATGGAGATACAATATATAATAATGCTATTTTAAATACTAAACAAAATTATTTTCACAAACCACAATATTCTTTAAGACATTTTTGGGTTGTAAATGAAAAATTCTATGTTTCTAACATTTCGTATGCCTCTATTGGAAATGGTGGGGGTACTGGAATAAGTGGGAACACAAATAATTATGATTTATTTGGTCAATATAATTTGCAAGATGCTTATAATGGGAATATTGGAAATACAGATCCTCTTTATTCTGCTTCTGCATATAAATCAAGCACTTATTTAAGAAGCTCCATAAATAATCATTATTGGTACGGAATACTTTCTACGGCTAATTACAACCCCTCTGAAAAAATTTCAATCTCTGGAGGATTAGACTTAAGAACATATAAAGGAGAACATTATAGAGAGGTATATGATCTTTTAGGAGGTGATTACGCAATTGATGAATCAAATGAATTACAATTAACTCAAGTAAAAAATGAGGGCGATATTGTAGGATATCATAATGATGGTTTGGTAAAATGGTTAGGTGGATTTGGACAAATAGAATATAATAATGGTAGAGTTTCGACTTTTTTTAATGTTTCAGGATCTAATTCTGGGTACAGAAGGCATGATTACTTTAAAAAGAAAGATTTGGTTTTATCTGACACAACATTTACTGAAGTATTAGGGACTTCTGTTACTACTGAAATAGAATATGATACTGAAGGAAATATTATTGGCGCTCATAAAACAATGGTTATTGATACTTTTGAGTATAACGGACAACAATATACGATGTATTCTGATGAGGCTAGAGAAGCATTAACAGATTGGAAATGGATCAAAGGATTTACGATTAAAACAGGAGTCAATTATAATATTGACGAACTAAATAATGTATTCTTTAATATTGGATACATCTCAAAAGCTCCAAGGTTTAATAATGTTTTTGACTATAATAATCAACTCTTTAGAGATATACAAAACGAACAAGTTAAAGCGGTTGAAGGAGGGTATTCCTATCGTTCGAGATTTTTATCTGCGAACTTAAACGCATATTACACCTCATGGATAAATAAACCCTCGAATGGAGGCGTTATAATTGAGGTAGATGAAGTTCCGTATAGAGCAAATATCAATGGGATGAATGCTCTTCATAAAGGAATTGAAATGGATTTTGCTTATAAAGTAAGTAATAGACTAACTTTTGAAGGTCTTGTTTCATTAGGAGATTGGAGATGGACTTCATCTGATACAGTACGTTTTTATGATGATGATAACAAGCCTGTAATAGATGAATCTGGGAATGAAGTTATTGCAACTTTTAATGCTGAGGGAGTACATGTTGGTGATGCTGCCCAAACTCAATATGGGATTAGTCTAAGATATGAGCCAACAAACAATTCTTACTTAAAAGTTAGAGCAACTCATTTTGATGATTACTATTCTGATTTTGATCCCTTAAGTCTAAGTGGAGAAAATGCGGGAAGAGAAAGCTGGAGGATACCTGCTTATCAGTTAATAGATCTTCATGCTGGATATAAATTTAGTGTAACGCCAAAAAACAAACTAGATATAAAATTCAGTATATTAAACTTATTAGATGAAACTTATATTTCAGATGCTCAAAACAATGACCCGTATAATGCAAACTACACTGATTTTGATGCAAAATCTGCTGGTGTATTTTTCGGACTTGGTAGAAGATTTAATATTTCAGCAAAAATTAATTTTTAAAAAGTAAAAAAATGAAAAATACAACTTTATTAATTTTATCATACTTAGTATCAATAACAAGTTTCTCTCAAGATATTGCAACTGCAAGATCTCAAGGAATTGGATCTACTGTAACAGTTAGCGGGATTGTGACTAACGGAGATGAATTAGGAATAATAAGATATATTGAAGACGTTACTGGTGGAATTGCTATATACGATCTAACAACTAATAATTATTTAAACGGAGCTGTCAGAGGAGATAGCATTACAATTACAGGATTACTTGTTGATTATAATGGTCTCTTGGAAATGAATCCAAATAGTCCAGCAATTATACATTCAACTGGAAATATATTGCCATCACCACAAATCATAAATCCATCACAAATAGGAGAAACTACAGAAAGTGAGTTAATTAGAATCGATAACGCTATTTTCTCACAAGCAGGAAATATGTTTACAAATACTACATATGATTTCACTTCAAATGGACAACAAGGGAAGATATTTATTAATGCAAATAGTCCATTATTAGGAACCTTTATTCCTGGAGCTCCTGTATCCATAATTGGAATATCGTCACAATATACATTCTCGGTACCTGCAAATGATGGATACCAGATATTACCTAGAGATACTATAGATCTTATACTACCAACAAATATCATGATAACATCTAGTGTGACACAAAATAATATAACTACAAATAGTTTCGAATTAAGTTGGAATACATCAATGAATGGAACTACCAACTGTTATTATGGAACAACCAACTTATTAGGAAACACTATTAATAATGGAGGAAGTTCGACTTCTCACAATATAATATTAAGTGGTTTACAACCTGCTAATGTCTATTATGTTCAATGTTTCTCTATAAACGGCACTGACACAGCGTTTTCCAATATAGGAGTATATTCCACCTCATCAAATTCATCAGGTAAAATTAGACCATATTTCAACCATTCTGTAGACAATTCTTTTTCTACTGGTATTGATGCTCAGAATATAACTACATACTTTAATGATACGATAAAAGCCTATATGGATTTGGCGCAAAACACTTTAGATATCTGCGTTTATAATGCATCTGACGCAACCATCGCATCAGCAATCAATGATGCATATAATAGAGGAGTTCAAGTACGATATATTGCTGATGATGATGTGACTAACTCAATGTTAAATAGTCTAAATACAAGCATACCAATAGTTTATAGAAATACATCTATTGCTGGAATAATGCATAATAAATTTGTCATAATAGATGTAAATTCAGAAACTAATTCTTGGATATTAAGTGGTTCAACAAACTGGACAAATCCATCAAATCTTTTTAATGATTATAATAATTTGATTTTTATACAAGACCAAGCATTAGCTAAGGCCTATACATTAGAATTTGAAGAAATGTGGTCAGGCACCTTTGGACATTATAAAGAAGATAACACTCCACATCTATTTAATGTAAACGGAANAGAAATAGAATTGTATTTTTCTCCTTCNGATCAAACAACAACTAAAATNATTGANTTTATAAATAATGTTGACTATACATTAGAGTTTGGNNTNCTTTCATTTACTAAAAATGATATAGGTGATGCGGTTNTNGACAAGAAACTTACAGGATTTAATATTGGAATTAGAGGTATNATTGAACAACAAAATGTCACTGGNAGNGAGTATGATAATTTAATTGCTAATGGGGTGAATGTAAAAAGTCATACTGGAGTTACTCATCAATTTCATCATAAATATGCAATTGCAGACGCAAATATTAATGGATCAAACCCTTCTATATTAACAGGTTCACATAATTGGAGTGCAAATGCCGAAAATAATTCTGATGAAAATACTTTAATAATACATGATGGAACCATTGCAAACATTTATCTTCAAGAATTCGAAAAAAGATGGCAGGAACTCTCCTCTACTGAAATAGAGTCGCTGAATAATATTAGCGTAGAATTATTTCCAAATCCTAGTGATGGGAAAATAAAAGTTTTTTCTGAGGAGGTTATAGTAGGTATAAAGATATATAGTGTAAATGGAGATATTATAAATTCAACAACTTTAAATTACTTCACGATACCTTATAGTGGAACTTACTTTATTAAAGTTTTCCTGAAAAATGGAAAGAGCACTATTAGAAAAGTAATTATTCAATAGTACAAAATAAACTAATCAAATCCTTTTTATAACGAAAGGGCTTTTTTTAGATTAAATACTCTAAATCATAATAAAAGAGTAGTTTTACAGAAAATTTAAGATATGACATTTTCTGAAATAGGATTAAATAAGGACGTCCTAAAAGCAATAACAGATTTAGGATTTGAGAATCCTACCCCTATTCAAAAAGAAGCTATTCCATTTGTTCTTTCTGAAGAAACAGACTTGATAGCGCTTGCTCAAACAGGTACTGGTAAAACTGCAGCTTTCGGACTACCAGTTATTCAGAAAATAGATGAAAACAAAACTCAAACTCAATCTATAATTCTGTGTCCTACCAGAGAACTTTGTCTTCAGATTGCAAAAGATTTAGAAACTTATTCTAAATACACTAAGAAATTAAAAGTTACTGCTGTTTATGGTGGAGCAAATATTCAAACGCAAATAAGAAAGCTAAACTCAGGAAGTCAAATTGTAGTTGGTACACCTGGAAGAGTTATTGACTTAATTAATAGAAAAAAATTAAAATTAAAAGATGTTGAATTTGTTGTTTTAGATGAAGCGGATGAAATGTTAAATATGGGATTTAAAGATGATTTGGATACTATTTTAGCAGAAACTCCTGAAGAGAAACAAACACTTCTGTTTTCTGCAACAATGCCAAAGGAGGTTTTAAAGATCACAAAAGATTACATGTTCTCTCCTCATAGAATAGAGGTATCTGGCAGAAATGAAGGAGCGAAAAATGTTGATCATCATTACTACGTTGTAAACGCAAGAGATAGATATAAAGCATTAAGAAGAATATGCGATGTTAATCCTGATATTTATGGTATTGTATTTTGCAGGACAAGGAGAGAAACCAAAGATGTTTCTGATAAGTTAATGCAGGATGGTTATAATGCGGATGCTATTCATGGAGATTTATCACAAGCTCAAAGAGATCATGTAATGAATAGATTCCGAAAAAGAAATCTTCAAATTTTAGTAGCAACGGATGTAGCAGCTAGGGGAATTGATATTAATGAATTAACACATGTTATCAATTATAACCTTCCTGATGACAATGAAGTATATGTTCATAGATCGGGGAGAACCGGAAGAGCTGGAAACAAAGGGATTTCGATTATCATATCTCATAGTAGAGAAAAAAGGAAGTTACAATCTATAGAAAAGATGATTCAAAGAGATCTAATTCTGCAGAAAGTTCCTGGAGGAGATGAAATTTGCGAAATTCAATTACTTAATTTAATTGATAAAATTGTAAAAACAGATGTAAGTCCTCAAATAGAGAAACATTTGCCAATTATAGAGGAAAAACTATCTCATTTTAACAAAGAAGATCTAGTTAAGCATTTTGTTTCTACTGAGTTTAATAGATTTCTTTCTTTTTATAAGAATGCTCCAGACTTAAATATCTCGACGTCACAACGAAAAGATGGAGGAGATAGAAAAAGACATGCGGATGAAGGATTCACAAGATTTTTTATTAACCTAGGAAAAACACATAAATTAGAGCCTCAGAATTTAATAGGATTAGTAAATGAATACACTAGAAACAGAAATTTACAAATTGGGAAAATTGATATAATGAAGGGATTCTCTTTCTTTGAAGTAGAATCTACTGCAGAAAAAGATGTGTTAAAAGGTTTTGCAGACAGCCAGTGGAACGGGTATCAACTTACAGTTGAAGTTTCTAAACCTAAAAATGATAGAGGGAAAAGAAGAGGTAAATCAACAAGCACTGAAAGAAGAAGAAGAAAAGGGTATAGTGGGAATAGAAGAAGTGAGATTAGTGGGAATAAAAGAAAATCTGGAAGTGGGAAATCTTTTAAGAGTAGATTTAAAGACAGCAATAGCGGAAGGAGAAGTAGAAGAAAGTAATTATTTCTTGACTCCAGGAATAAAGTCTTTTAAATAAAACGGTTCAAAATAAGCGACATCCTCGAACTCTTTATTCTTATATTTTAGATAAGATAACTCAGACATATCTGAAGCACAAGGATGAATACCTTCTTCAAAATATGCATTCTCTGAGACTAACATATCCTTACATTTTAAAGATCCGTCTCCGAAAAATAAAATTTTCTTATACAGTAAATTAGTATAAGAATCTGGAACAATGATATCTGCTTTTACCTCTCTCACTAATTCATTTTTCTTATTATAAAAAGCAGAAAAAACTTCCATTCTTCTAGCGTCTATCATAGGACAGTATAAATCAAATTCTTTTCTCTTTTTAGACATAGAGTAAGCCATTGACTTTAGTGTTGAAATAGAAATAAGTGGTTTATTGAGGGCATAACTTAGTCCTTTTGCTGTAGAAACCCCAATTCTTAAACCAGTATAAGAACCTGGACCTTTACTAACGGATATAGCATCTAGTTCCTTAATTGAATATTGAATCTCATTAAAAATTTCTTCAATAAAAACGGTAAGAGTTTCAGAATGTGAGTACTTCTCAGAAAGCAATGACTTCTCAGCAACAAGTCTAAGATTATCAAACAAAGCAACTGAACATTTCTTTGTGGAAGTTTCTATATTTAAAATTAAAGCCAATTTAAAAATCGTAATATCGGTTGAATAAATCTGATTTAAACGCAAAGAAAATAAAATTTGTTTTATATTTTCCATAATCGTCCTCTAACATTCTATATACATAGCCAGTCTCGATCTTAAGATTTGTTTTTGGGTTAAATAAATACGAGAGTGTAGTTTTGGAATAAAATAATTTCGTGTCATTTCCTTGAAACATCTCTATACTATAATCTGAAGGTCTATCAGAATTTGACATAAAAATATCATTTCCGAAGCTTGTAGAATCTCCTTTTACTTTACCTCCGTATCTCGCTGTCATTAATTGAGAATGAACCTCCCATTTTTTACATTTATAATCTGTAAAAAATAAAATCTCATTAAAATTAGCTCCTAAAGGATGTGCTAAAGACTGAAAATAATGTCCATAATTTTGAGAAGTATTATAATGAGAGTAAGTATATGGTCTGGCAAAGTTATATTCTATTTGAAAAATTAAATTATCTAATCCAAATGCATCAAAATACTTTCCGCCCATTTGATAAGCATATTTTTTACCCCACCAATTATCTCCTGCATTTAAGGAAGGTAAAGAAAGTTCATCTATTAAAAACTGTCCATAAATATGAGAATTATTTGTAGTTTTAAATTTATAGTTTAATCCCATTAATGCATTATCAGATGAATTTAAAGAGAACTCAACTGGTCTTAAAAAAATAATTGGATTTAAATAAGAAATATCAAAACCCGACAATTCTGGGGTTCTAGTATGTTCCCAAATAATAGACTCAAAAATCCCAACATTTAATCTGTCTGTAATATTAGTACTTAAGTGGTGTAATGTCATGTATTTTTTATCATATGCAAATTCTTCTGAGGGGTTAGATATTAAATCCATATGTTCCATATATAGATTTGTATATTGAAAAATACCCGCTGCAGTCTGAACTCTTAGAAAAGGATAATTAAAAGCATTGTCTGATAATATCATAGATCGGTACCCATCTCCAATAAAATTCTTTCCTGTACCAAATTGTATGTCTGAAAATTTAGAGAGATTATATGTAAAATGACCAGAAGCCATTGTATAATCAAGTAGAGAATCAAGAGACCAACGAGATTCTCCTTGTCCTGGTACAATCCAAGCTGATTTCCCTACAATTGTATTCATTAAATAAGAAGGAAATACAGATTGATTTTCTAAAAAAGATGAATAAAAAGTGAATCTACTTCCTAACTTTCCATCTGCAATTATTCCTCTTGTATTATTCCAAACAGTTTTTTCAGATCCCATTTCTTTAGCTATCATTATATTTAAAATTGGGTTAACTACCAAGCTATACTCCTCATTTTCTAACTGGATAAAATGTTCTTTATTCCATTTTCTAAACAACCAAGTTCCTTTCTCTTTTTTTACAGTAGAATCCAAATTAGACAGTAAAAAAGGTTTTATACTTGTATGATAATCTGTTTCTATCACATGTAGTTCGTTATCTGAAAATAAATTAAAACTCCTAGAAAAAGTAGAGTTAGATTGTTGTGCATAAACAATTATAACACAAAATTCAAAAAGAAAAAGAAGTTTAAATTTATGCACCACTTTTCTTTTTTATCTGTAATATCACAAAAGGAATAGCCATTAATCCTAATACAATTATAGACAAAAGAAATATAGAAAGGCCAAGACTCATATTAATCATAAAGTACGATAGGAACATGATAAATAGGCTAAAAACATATAAGATTAGTGTAGCCTTTTTATGTCCAAAACCTAAATCTAGTAATGCATGATGTATATGATTTCTATCCGGTCTTAATGGATGATATCCGGACAAAATACGAATACAAAACACCCTAAAGGTATCGTATAAAGGAACTGCTAAGGTAGCAATAACAATAAACGGACCTTTATTAATATATAATTTTTCATGAGGTATATTGACTCCTGTATTTATTAATCTTATTGATAAAACTGATAAAATTAAACCAATTAATAGTGAACCTGTATCTCCCATAAAGATACTAGCTGGATTAAAATTATATTTTAAAAATGCTAATAAGGAGCCTACTAATGTAAAAGATAAAATAGCCATCTGAATGTCATGATTCAGTAAAAAAACTACTCCAAAGAAAGTAGCAGCAATAGTTCCTACCCCACCCGCGAGTCCATCAATTCCATCAATTAAATTATATGCATTTGTAACAACTACAAATACAAATACTGTGAATAATATTGAAACCCATTCTGGAATAATAGTAATTCCAAATAGACCGTGAAAACTATCTATTTTTAATTCTGCTAAAAACATAATTACTAAAATTGAAGAAATCTGACCTGCTAATTTTCTCATAGGAGATAAAGAAAGTAAATCATCTAAAACTCCAATAAAAAATACTATTATTAAACTAACAAGTATAAATTGTATACTTTCTAACTCCGCCCATAAAATTAAAGAAAATAACAAACCAGCAAATATTGCTATTCCACCAAAGATAGGTATCTCCCCTATATGAGAGTTTCTTTTACCTACGCTAGCAAACAACCTACTCTTTCTTGAAAAATGAATGATCTTTGGAATGGCTAGAAAGGTAAGTATAAAAGATGTTACTAAGGGAAAAGCGATGTTAAACAGTAAATCAAACATGATTAGCTTTTTAGATTAGTTTTTAAAGCTTGTAAATCTGATTCTACCATAATCTGACACAGATTCTTAATATTAGTCATAGGAACCCACCCCAATTCTTTCTCAGCTTTTGAGTAATCACCTATCAAAGCATCAACCTCAGATAATCTGAAAAAATCGTTATTTACTTTAACAATTGTTTTTCCAGTCTTTGAATTAATTCCTCTTTCAGATATTCCACTTCCTTCCCATATTATATCAATCCCACCAACATTAAATGCAAATTCTACAAACTGACGAACAGTATACGCTTTGCTAGTTGCAAGTACAAAGGAATCTGGTTTCTCATGTTGTAGCATTTTATACATTCCATCTACGTACTCGGGAGCATAACCCCAATCCCGACTCGCATCTAAGTTGCCAAGTTCTAAACAATCTTGTAAACCCTCAGAAATTTTAGCTACACTATCTGATATCTTTCTAGTTACAAATTCCATTCCTCTTAATGGAGATTCATGATTAAACAAAATCCCGCTACATGCAAACATGTCGTAAGACTCTCTATAATTTGTCACCATCCAATGTGCATATAATTTTGAAACACCATACGGACTCCTTGGATAAAATGGGGTTGTTTCTTTCTGAGGAACTTCCTGAACTTTACCATACAACTCTGAGGTTGAAGCTTGGTAAAATTTTATATCCTTATTTACAATTCTGATAGCTTCTAGTAAATGAGTTACTCCAATACCAGTAATCATACTTGTAGCTAAAGGCTGGTCAAAAGATACATGTACAAAACTTTGTGCAGCAAGATTATATATTTCATCAGGTCTAATTTCAGACACCATTCTGATAGTGCTAGCTGCATCAATTAAGTCATGCTCAACTAGCCTCAGATTAGGATTATTTCTGATTCCTAAATAGTCAATTCTCCAGAAATTCTGAGAACTTGTTCTTCTATAAGCACCATACACCTTATAACCTTTATTTAACAAAAGCTCTGCTAAATAGGCTCCATCCTGTCCGGTTATACCTGTGATTATTGCCTTTTTCATTTTAGTTCTACTTTTTGGGGCAGTAAAGATACTAATTTAATAAGAAATCCCTAGTCCAGTGTGTCAAGGTGTATTTTGAACATACTTTAACAGATTGTACACCTACCTTTTCTGCAGCTTCAATATCTGTATCTGAATCTCCTAATAATATTGATTTTTCAAATATTATCTCTTTAAAATCTTGCTTTGCTTTTTTTAGCATACCGGGTTCTGGTTTTCTACAATTACAATCTAAAGTTGCTAAATGTGGACAATAATAGATTTTATCAATCTTTCCTCCATTTTTTTCTATTTCCTTTAACATTTCTGAGTGCAACTCAAGAAGTTCCTTCTCAGTCATTAATTGTTTCCCAATTCCCTGCTGATTTGTAACTATTATTATCCTATCAAAATAATCCGTTAAATCTGAGATCGATTCCAATACTCCTTCAATAAAATTGAATTCAGAAAAATACTGAACATATCCATCAATTTTATAATTAATTACTCCATCTCTATCTAAAAAAAGTGTCGTATATTCTTTCAAATTCATTAAAACAATTTCTCTTCAATAAGTTGACAAATAATATGTCCTATTAAAATATGGGATTCCTGAATTCTTGGGACGTCAGAAGTAGGAACTTTAATAATTATATCACATAATTGATCCATTTCTCCAAATTTAGCACCTGTGAACCCTATTGTAATCATTCCTATTTCCTTTGCTTTTTTAATAGCATTTACCACATTTCTAGAGTTTCCAGACGTGGAAATCCCAATGAGAATATCTCCATTTTTTCCCGCGGCTTCAACCATCCTAGAATAAATATTATCATATCCATAATCATTTGCTACTGCTGTAACAAATGAAGAATTTACATGTAAAGCTTCTGCAAAAAGTGCCTTTCTATCTTTATAAAATCTACCACTCAATTCAGCCGCAATGTGTTGAGCATCAGAAGCACTACCGCCATTTCCACACAAAAGCATCTTTTTATCATTATTAAAAGCTATAACAGATTTAGACACAATTAATTCAATGCAATCTAAAATATCTTCTGAGGAAAGCATTTTCTGTTTTACTTTTATAGATGCTTGTATGAAATTTTCAATTCTACTTTTCATATTTTGTTTATTATGTGCTAATATACTACAAAATAGATTGATAACTTTTTTTCGTTTCTTTTCCTATTTCTAACCAATTATATTTGGACTTTATATAATTAAAACCATTAACACGAACTTCTTCTAATTTATTTGTGTCTGCAAAGATTATGTTTAATTTCTTTGAAAGTGACTTGGGATTTTCTGACTCAAAAACAAAACCTGTTTTCATATCCTGTACAACCTCTGTTAGTGGAGGTAAATCTGAAACTAATACTGCTCTTTCATAACTCATGCTCATTAAAAGCACTCCGCTCTGATAAATTCTTTTATAAGGAAGAACAACCAAGTCCGCAGAAGCATAATAATCATTCACCTCTTCATGTAGAATCCATCTATTATGAATTATGCAATAATCTGATAGATTATTATCATCAATTATTTTCTGATAAATTGAAAAATCATTCTTCCAAACTCTACCAGCTATTACCAAAATTATATCCTGATTTACAGATATTACATCTTTCAAAGCATTGAGTAACACTTCTAATCCTTTTACTTGTTTTATAATCCCAAAGAATAATAATACTTTTTTATCTTTCGGGATTCGTAATCGTGCTCTTGATTTTAGTTTATCTGTTTTTATGTTTAAAAATGGGAGATAATTTCCGTGTGGAACAATATCAATTTCCGTTAATACTTTATTATATTTTTTGGTGAAAATTTCTTTCGAAAAATTATTATGGGTTAAAATTTTATCCGCATTATTATATATAAAATTACTTATCTTTTGTGAAGAGTTTGCATTCTCAAAACTAATAACATCATGAATAGTATACACAACTTTCATCATTAACATTTTTGTAAGTAAGAAATCAAACAATACCAAAACATTTACATGAAACAAGTGGTAGTTACAGATTTTAACTCCAGAAAATCTTGCGTGAAATAAGGAAAAAAGTGATCCACAAATATATCTGAAACCAGAAATTAATTTTGAATTTGACGCAAAAATATTCTTGTAATACTGATAAAATTTTACTCTCTCATAATGAGGGTTGTTGGTAACATTATTTGTGTAAATAGACACATCTAATCCAGATTTTGACAATCCTTTTGCTTGTCCAAAAACATAGAAATGAAATGAACTCCCATGAGCTCCTAGTGAATCAATTATCGCAATTTTTTCTTTCATTTTACATTATCAACCCTTCAAAGTACGATTTATTTATTAACTTCCAAGTACGTAGGTTTTTTCTGAAATTAGGATTTATTATAAATCTTATATTATTCTTAAAGAATAAGAATAATATAAAAAGATAAGCATAAAAACCTCCAATTTTTTTAAGAAAATATATATGATTTCTTGTATTTTGTTTTATAAAAAAATCTCCTCTATATTCTTGTTTCTTTTCTTTTTCTACCGACTTTGTCAAACTCCCTACTTTGTGATAAAATTTAGTGTCAGAAAAAAAGAATAATTTATGTCTTCCATCTTTTAAAACTCTGTAAGAAAAATCAGTGTCATCAAAATATACAAAATATTTTTCATCCATCATACCAACATCCAGAAATACTTCTTTTTTTACCAATAAACAACATGTGGGAGCGTATTCTACTGGATAAACTCCATCAAACTGAGAGATATCTTGTTGTTTTATCCCATTATGAACTGGAAGAAATCCCTTCTTTTTAATAAATGTACTTCCAGCATACCAAATATAATTAGGATTGTCAAAATACATCATTTTTGGAACAACTAAGGAACACTTATTATCCTGTTGAACTTGCAGCATTTTTTCAATCAGTTGTCTTTCAAATTCCACATCATTATTAATGATGAGAACTTGACTGCAATTATCCTCTAATGCTAATAATATACCTTGATTATTTGCTTTTGCAACTCCAACATTTTTCTTGTTTTTTACTAACCTTATTCTATTATCCGTATATTCTGTCAGAATTTTAAGAGTCATGTCCTGGGAGTTGTTATCAATGATATAAATAACAAAATTTTGAAATGTTTGAGAAAGTGTAGACTCCAAAAAACCTCTAATTACATCTGCAGAATTATATGTTATTGTCACTAATCCAATTTTTTCCATCTACTTAAATTTACGGATAATAACTGTTCTAAATCTTCAATATCTGACTTGTAATAACTGAACAATATGTTTCTATTTTCTTCAGATAATTTTGGTTTTTTTCCTTTACGAAATAATATTGACTTTATCGAGTTTCCTAATGTTTCGGGGAAAATAAAAGTAAGGATTTTTCTGAGCCAAGCCACTGAATAGATTTTTCTGATTATATTATTTCTCGGCATACTAAAGCTATTATGAATTTTGCTCAAATCAACTTTAAAATCTGATTTCAAACCAATAAAATCAATTACTTTTTGCAATTCCTTTTCGGCATTTTGTTTAAAGTCTGAATACCATATAATATGAACATTTTTAGTTTCGAATACTTTTAGATATTTTTTTACCTGATTATAGTAATTTCCTAATAAGAAATACTGTTGAAAATTTAAACTTTCCTGATTCTTAAATTCTTCTTCAAAACTTTTGGAAGTTAATCCTAATCTATAATCCATTAAATAATGTGAGAATGCTCTTTCAATAGGGTTTCGGAGCATTATAATTATTTTAGATTCTGGATTATACGCCTTAATCCTTGTTGATACTTCAGGATAAAATAAATAAGATACAGAGGCCTCTCCAAAAAATTGTTCTTTATCTCTTTTGGAAAATAAATTATTATATTTTATCAAAGAATCAATTTTAGATTCTCCATAGTATAATCCCTGCTCCAATATCTCTTTAACTGAAAAATAGTCTGGCTCTTTCTCAGAACTCATTAAAATTTCAGGAAATTCATTTAGATAATGATATAAGGAAGTTGTTCCTGCTTTTGGAGTTCCTACTATAAAAATTCCGACTTTCATTTACTTTAAAATGCGTTTTGTTACTAACTCTTTAATATTTTTAATCCTGTGCAAATTAAGAAGAAATGAAATAAATATCTTAAAAGGAAAGGTTAAAATACTGATAATAATTAATAAGGGAGGAGAACTAAATGGCTTAGGATTGTAATTATTCTCATACATATTTTGTTTACAAATTTTCTGACAGATATAAATCTCTGAGGAACTCAATGTTCCGTTTTTCCACCTACCAATCTTACTTTTATCAAACCCTAAGAGATTGTTATTGTCTAATCCAGTAGAAGATCCAATATTAGGAACTTTTAACATGTCCTCATTAAATTTGATTCCCAAGAATTGACACAGGTCTATTAAAGTAGACTTATCATTTAAAATTAAATCTTCAAACCTTACAGTTTTTATTCTATCACTTTTTGAAGTTTTCACACTATTAATTGAGGTATTCCAAATTTTGGAAATAGTAATTGGATGATAATTAAAATACGAACGAATTGCCTCTCTAAAAGGAATACCTGATGCCCCGAAATATCTTCTTCTCCATTTATTCTTTTGAGAAAGTAAAACATCTCTAGGGTCCCTTACCATGTTAATAATTTTTGTATTTGGAAAATTCTGTAGAATTTCATTTATATAGAACACATTTCTAGGCGTTTGATTGCAAGAAATAATATTATTATTTTTACTAGTGACATGAGAAAGAAACAATTTAAATACTTCTAAAGGAGATAAATTACTTCTTTTGATTATCGTCTCCGAAACATTAACAAACTGAGTTGGTTTCTCCTGATTTAAGATTCCAAACTCTTGAATGCAAAGTAATCGTGAACACAATTCAACTGCCTGTTTTTGTGAGAGTATTTTAGATTGATCTTTTGAAGACCATAATTGACCAAAAAAATGTAGTTCTTTAAAAGTGAAAATATCTGAATGATTATCTAATATTCTTCCCATCATAGTAGTTCCGCTTCTACTATTACCAACTATAAATATTTGTTTTGTTTTATCCAATTAAGATTTAATCTTTTTCTAAACTAGTCACTCCTTTTAAATTAGGCATATCAAATAAATTTTCGCTTCCATATATATGAACGATTTCTTTATCTAATGATTCTTCTAAACTATATCTAAAGTAATTCTTATTCCAATCAATAACATATGAAATAATTAATTTATTATTCGCATCAAAACAATTATAAGTAAAAATTTCTTCACTTTGTTCTTTTTCAACTTTTACAATATCATAATCAAATATTTTCCCTAACAAGGTTAGTGGGTAATAAGTGCTTTGTATTTCTAAGACCTCTTTATTATTTCTGAAAATTGAGCCTGAAAAATCTCTTCCACCCAAATTATGATAAGTGGTCAATTCAATAGATGATAAGCTGGGGTTACTATAAACTTCTAAAAGGTATTGAGTAACAAATAGTGATTGTAATAAAGTATTTCCTGTAGTTTTTGACATTTGTAAATTCCACTCTGTAACCCAAATAGGTTTATTATAAATACTAACATATTCTTGAACTTCACGATCATATTCTGTATCTAAATAATCAATCACTCTATTCTTATATATTTCAAACTCTTCTGTTTTATTTTTACCTTCAATATCTTCAGAAACCATTTGGCCATCTATTGCCTTTCCTTGTATAACTTTTGCATATGAATGAATAATAATTGCATCATAAAAATTCATTGCAGATAATCTACTATTCCAAATATTATGCCTATGATCTTTTCTTTTACCTAATGGAGCAGCTACAACTGCAGTTTTTATTTCAGGAAATTGTTTTTTGATATTTTTAGAACACCTTTGTGCAAAAAATATATAATCTTCAATGGTGTACCCTTTTAGGAAATAACTTCGATTTGATAATTCACTACCTAACTCAACTCCGATAATTTCAATATTATTTTTATAAAGTTTTTGAATCATAAAAATAATATCATTATCATCTTCTACAAAAGGATTTGCAACCAGAACAGCTTTTGCTTGTGTTTTTCTTGCTAACGTAATAAAATCATCAATATAATCCTGGTGATGTTGTTTTTTCTTACGTGAACTTTCTAATCCTCTTGATCTTTTAGGAAATTTACCGTTATGATATTTATCAATTTCATTAAAATCAAATCCATATCCACTCTTACCAAAATGATAGAAATTACCTACAGCACCACCAGGAAACCTTAAAACTTGCGGATTTATTGCTATAACTTTATTAAGAAATGAAGTGTCTGACACATCACAATATGTAAAAGTATTAGAAGTTGCAAATCCGTAAATATCAGGATTTATTTTCTGAGCTGGTAATAGATAAGTAAAAAAAAATAAGATAAATATAAATAGATTATTTCTCATTTCATCAATCCTTTATCTTTCAATTCTTTTACAGTGCTTTCATATTTATCTTCCTTTATTTCTTGAGTTTGTACCCAACTTACAAATTCAGCTATTCCTTTTTGAAAATCATACTTAGGTTTAAATCCTAATAGTGATTCTATTTTTGATAAATCTGCATAATTATGTCTAATATCACCCAAACGAAATTTTCCACTTATATTTATATTTATACTAGAATTATAGAACTTTTTAAGTGACTCTGCTACCTCCTTTACTGTTGTAGCTACTCCTGAACCCACATTAAAAATCTCACCGTTAGCTCTTTCATTCTCTATTCCTAAAATTGTCGCATCAACAACATCATCTATATAAACAAAATCTCTACTTTCTAATCCATCTTCATATACATCTAAATCATTTCCATTTAATATCCTTGTAGAGAAAATAGATAAAATCCCCGTGTAAGGATTTGACAATGATTGTCCAGGTCCAAATACATTTTGGTATCTAAGAATCACTGGATTAATTAATAGTGATTGACTAATTAATAAAATCATTTTTTCTTGAGTGTACTTAGTTAGTGCGTATATAGATTTTGGATTAATTAGAGAGTCTTCATCAGTGGGCATAGGTTTCATGTCCTGATTTGTGTATTCACATAATAAATTAAAGATTCCTTGATCTAAGTCTTTAATCTTTCTTGATTTTGGATATTGAATAATTTGATTGTTTGATTTATATTTTCCTTCACCATATACTGAACGTGAAGAAGACAAAATTATTTTTTTTACTAAATGGCTGGATGTCGATAGTACTTCTAACATATTTGAGGTGCCCATTACATTGACATCATTATATTTTTCTATCTCATACATAGATTGTCCTGTACCAGTTTCAGAAGCGAGATGAACTACAACCTCTTGTCCTTTTAATGCTTTTTGCCAGTCTTCTTTATTCCTTACATCTCCCTTAATAAACGTACATTTATCTTTTATTTTTCTGTAAAGAATTGATTCACCACTTTCATGTATTTGCGGAGATAAATTATCTAGAACTGTTATGTTGTAATCTTTTTCATACAATCTTTCACATAATCTTGAACCTATAAAACCCGCTCCTCCTGTTATTAGTATGTTTTTCATATTTCTTTTTTCTATTTTGTAAATTTATTAATTATTGATATTAGTCCTGAAACTATCAAAATTAAATAAAATGGCCTCAAAAGTAAAGGTTCTGACATTACTGATACAACAATAATAAACATAAAAATTTCTTGCCTGTACCGAAACAACTGTTGTTTAAATAAACAATAAATTAAAAATAATGAAACGGGGAAACCAGTCGTAGCCATCAAGAAAGTAATTGAATTTGAACTACCTTTCTCTGTCGTTTCTGTAATTAACAAAGATTGTGTTTCATCATCAAGATAATATTCTGATCTGAATTTCTGGAAATGTTCAAGATCAAATCCTACTCCTGTAATAGGATGATCTAATGCGATATAAAAAGGTTGGACTAAATCAAAAATCCTTTTGTTCATAGAAGATGCTTTTTCTGTTGATTTTGCTTCAATATTTGTTTGAGCGATATAATATATTGGCATTAAAATTAAAGAACCTATAATTATATAAAGTACCGGATTTCTTCTGATTAATTTTAGAAAGATAAAAAATAATAAAACTATCATAATAAAAATTCCAGTAGTTGAATATGTTGTAAGAATGGCAAAAACAACCAAAGGTATAGTCCATTTTGACCGTTTAAAAACAAAGCCCTCTAAATACAGATATAAATTAAGGTAAACCTGATTTACTCCAGGCTCCCAAAACCATCCTTGATTCCTAATAAGTTCGATACCAAAAAAATTGAAAGCATTTTTTTCTGGTTCATAAAAAAATATATAATTAAATGTTTTTGTAACAAAATCATTATTCCATCCACCATAAATATCTGTTAGATTGCCTTTTATAAAAAAATACGCTATGAAATTAACCAAAGAGTAATACATTATTATCTTCAGAATAAATCTTATTCTTTGTAAAAAATATTTTTCTGTTCTATTGTTTTGAAAATGCAGATAGATTAGCACACAAGATGTAATATTTAATAAGTGGAAACCATATTTTAAAAATATCTGACTTCCAGGTGATACAAAATAATTCATCAAAACAATAAATGTTAAGATTGCTATACCGAAAAAAGACGAATTAAAATTATTCTTTGTAATCTTTTTACCAAAAAATAATAACGCAAAAACTGCAACAACACATAATAAAACTGAAAAAAGATTTCTATTAAGAACAAACAGTAATCCTCCTCCACTAAACACCAACAGAGAAAGTAATATAGAATCTAGGATTTTATGTGATTGTGTAATTCTCATCACCATGATATTTTTTTATTTGAGATTTTACTAAAAGAATCAATTTGTTCAGAAAAATAATTTCTGTAAATTTCTTTTTTTAAATCATCTGACAATTTACCTGCCTTAATTTCTATAATATTGGCTCGTTGTATCTTATTTCTGATAATTTGTCGTAATTGAATTGAAGGAACTAAAAACTTCAATATTTTCCTCCACCAACCTGTCTTTTTCATTATTCTTTTTAAAGTTTTCGATTTTTCTTTACTTGCAGGATTACTTTTTATATCTGTTTTCAAATTAAAATTCTTAATTTCAAGAAAATTTAAAATTTTAATAATTGTTTCTTCTCGATGTTTTATAAATTCTTCCTCAAATTGGATAAATAGGAAATTATCTAATGAAAAATATTCTAAATATCTTGCTAACATATCATAGTATAACCCTTGACTTACATATGATTGTCTTAAATAAGATAGATAATCACCACTTTCTTCATATTGTTTCAGCCTTGAACTTTCATGCTGTATAGCTTCTTTAAATTCTAAATCTTCATGATCATCTCTTTTAGAATGCAAATAATGAGAATAAGCTCTGTCTACAGGATTTCTAAGAATGACAACAAATTTTACCTTACCTCCTAAAGATTCAAAAATTCGTTTTGGAGCTTCTTTGTCAAAAAAATAAGAAGGTGTAAAGTCAGCAATGACCTTGGCTAGTGCATTTCTATAATAATTCTTTTTATACCAATCTATTCCATTCTTATAGTTTTCAGGAATATCAAAGAAATGAGGTTCTTTAAAAGATGGAATATAAATTTCTGGATGTTGACGTAAAATATCACACAAAGTAGTGGTTCCACTTTTAGCTGCACCTAAACATATGAAATTTGGCAAACTCATTTTGTCCAATGGTTTAAATCCCTACCTAATAAATTGGATAACTTTCTTACATCTTCATAATAGAACTGCTTTAACATTTGTTCATCCTCATCAGAAATACTAGGAACCACTATCGTGTTTCTTTTCTGAATATTCTTACGAATATTTTTTCTTAAGGATTCAAAAGGAAGAAGAAATTTAAATAATGATTTAATGGGGTTTTTCTGTATCATTAGTTTCTTAATACTATCATTTTCCCACTGCCAACCTCCTACCATATGCTTTTCTTCAGGGTTGATATCAATTCTTACTATGCCTAAAAAATCAAAAACTTTATTGATTTCAGACTGAAGGTCAGATTTATAATCTTCATAAATAATAATATGTAGATTCCGAAACTCTTCCATGAAATATTTCACCTGTTTGTAATACAAACCTAACTCCTTATATCGTGATGCTGGAGTCATACTTTTATTGATAAAGTACCTTTCTTCTGAAACCTCCCAAGCAGTTTTAAAATCCGTAAAATCCTCTTTCATATTATATCTTTTTACATGTTGGTAACCAGAATAGGCTCTCTCAACAGGATTTCTCAACATAATAATAATCTTTGTATCCTCTCCTAAATACTTTTTAATATTTTTTGTTACAATTTCTGGATACATTAAATACATAACAGAAGATTCTCCTCTGTATTTTAATTCTGATCCTTCTAAAAATAAATTCTCATATTCCTCTTGCTTTGTAACTCCTATCGGAATTCTATCTATTCCTATTTCATTATTAATTAGAAAATGGGGCTCCTTTGGGTTACACATAAAAACATCATCATGATGATTTAAATAATTATGCAAAGACGTGGTACCACTTTTTGCCGCTCCTACTATTAATAAATTTGGTTTAGCCATTATTTAGTCCAATGAGTTACATCTCTATTTATTATTTTAGATAATTTCTGAACATCCTCTTTAAAGATACTATTTAGTTTTTCTCGAGTTTGATCATTCATTTCCTCTACCTTATTTGTTGAGATATTTACCAGCTTCTTTCTCAAAGAAGCTCTAATTTTGTTTGGTATTAAAATTTTTAATATCGACTTGATTGGATTTTGATTCATGAAAATATATTTGATGTGGTTATTCTTCCACCTTTTACCTCCAACATTATGTTGTGTTATAAAATCTATATTTTCATCTTTACTTAATTCTAAAAACGTAAATGTTTTCATTATTTCTTCTTTGGTATTATCTCTAAAATCTTCATATAATATAATATGAACATTTTCAAATGCGTTTTTATATGCTTGTACCATTTTAGAATACATCCCCATTTCTTTGTACATAACCATTGGCGTCAACTCTGGATTTCTATCTAATCTTCCCTCTTCTATTTCTAAAGCCTCTTCAAAAGAATGTTGCTCTTTAAATCCTCTAGAAACATGTTGAAATGCGGAATAGGCCCTATCAGTGGGACTTCTCAACATGATAATAATCTTTATATCATCCCCTAGGAGTTTTTTAATATTATTAATTGCATACTCATAATAATACAAATAAAGAACTGTGGACTCTCCAATCGCTTTTTCTTTCTTGACAGAATCAAACAAAGATTGATACTCTTCCCAAGACCAAATTCCATTATGCAATCTATGTTCTACCAAATCTTTTATGAGGAACCTTGGTTCTTTTACCTTCATTCCCTTATTATTATATGAAGGCATAAAAATATCCTTATGTTGGTTTAAATAATTATGCAAAGAAGAGGTGCCGCTTTTCGCAGCTCCAACAATCAAAAAATTTGGTAGTCTTTTCTTCATTTATTTATAAAAGGTATATAAAAAGTATAAAAACCGAATTTCTTTTTTACAACAAGTACCATACTTAAATTCCAAACAATTAAACTTGACATTGATGCTAGTGCCGCTCCATTTATTCCGTATAAAGGAATTAAAATAAGATTGAGAACAATATTTAAAAGTGCTCCTATAAGTAATATACTAGCATAAATATTTTGATTACCTGTCATTTGTAAGATATTTCCTACCGAACCTGATAGAGAGCTTATTAATCTTCCGCAAGATAAGAAGATAAATGCAGTTACACCAATTTTAAACTCTTCTCCGAAAAGACCTAATAAAAAGTGTGGAAAAATAAAAAATACTACAACAAAGGGAACGGAAGACCAAAATATCATTTTTGTAGACTGATGTACCACCTTTTTTAATCCTTCCATATCATTTTTAGCAAACATTTCAGCAAATTTTGGAGAAGCAATACTATTTACCGACATCAATGCAACAGCCGCAAACATTGATAATTTAAAAGCAGTGTGATAAATACCAACATCCTCTATAGTAGTCATAGATCCTAACATAAGTTTATCTGTCCATGCCATAATGAACTGAACTGATTGTGCAAACATTAATGGAATAGAAATTTTTAATATCTGAGAATATTTTAAAACTTCAAGTTCTGCACTTTCTATTCCACTAGATTTGTTATTTAACCAGTATTTAAAAGTAAGGAAAGATAAAAATGATACCAATAGTAAAGAAACCAAATAAGCATATACAGGAACCTCTTCATCTTGAAAAAATTGATATATAACTACAATAGATATTACTGTAAATAAAGCTTGCGACATTCTATAGAAAAAAGAAAATTCAGCAATTCGCTTAAGACCTCTTAAACTCTGATAATGCAACATAAAAAAGGACATAGGTAAAACAAAAAATGCATTTAACTTTATGTACTCTACTTTTGCATTAATTAAATCTGCAATAGGATGTGCTAAAAAATACATTAAAGCAGAAAAAGTAAGAGAGCTAAACAATAAAACAAAAACTATTTTTCTTCTAAAGTTAAAAATACTAGTCCATTTGTTTTTGCTTGCAAAAGAAGCGATAAATCTAATGGACGTTGTATCTAATCCTAGTTTTGCTAAAAGAGTAAAAAGTCGTAAAACGGTAATTGCAAGAACGTAATCTCCTAATCCTTTTGCACCAAATAAATGTGCAATTATTAACGTTAAAAGATATCCTGCTGCTAATCCTCCAGACCTTAAAAAAAAGGAAAGTCCACTTCCTCTTAAAAGTTCCGAAAAATCTTTATCTTTTAATGATGATTTTAACTTTTCTTTCATTGATTTATTTTACCAAGAACCAAGGATTTAATAAATCTTCTTTATTGTATTCGACAGGTTTATCAGAATTGTATTGTAAAACCCGAAATCCTGCCATTCTACAAATCGCATCTCCAGCTGCAGTATCCCATTCCATAGTAGGAGCATATCTAGGATAAGAATCTGCTTTCCCTTCTGCAACCATACAAAGTTTTAATGAAGAACCAACGGCCATCACCTCAACATTACCATGTTCTTGTTTCTTTTTCTCAAAAAACATTTCTGTTTCTTTTGTCATATGAGATCTTGACCCAACAACAATATAGGAATCTCTTTCTGATTTAATTGGTAAAGAACAAGACAAAGATATAAGGTTTTCCAAATCATCTATAGTATCAACACAAAAGGATTTCTTATAAGACCCCATTCCATCAAGTGCAAAATAAAGATCTTCTTTTACAGGAACATAAATAACTCCCATAACAGGATGCCCTTTATGTATTAATGCAATATTTACTGTAAATTCCCCATTTCTTTTAATAAACTCTTTTGTTCCGTCTAATGGGTCTATTAGCCAAGAATATTCCCAATCTTTTCTTTCTAAATAAGGAATCTTAGCTCCTTCTTCACTTAATATAGGAATATGGGTGTTTTTAAGAAAACTCTCGATTACCTCATTACAATTTTTATCTGCTAAGGTTAAAGGTGACTGGTCATCTTTATGCTCTACAGAAAATTCTGAAGCATACACCTTCATTATAGCATGCCCCCCCTCAATAGAGGCATTTATTGCGGTTTTTAATAATTCGTTAAAACGCATTTTTTACTTGTTTTTCTTTTATTCTTTTTTAAATATTTTTAATGCTTTTGACGTCCCAATTCTAGTAGCTCCCGCCGCAATCATTTGTGAAAAATCAGAAAAATTAGACACCCCACCAGAAGCTTTTATAGGTAAATCTCCAGATACAGATCTCATTACTTTAACATCTTTTATTGTAGCTCCAAAGCCTCCATAATAACCTGTTGAAGTTTTGATAAAGACCTTTTCTACATAATCAGAAAACTCTTTTGAAACAATTTGAGAAATTCGTTTTGTTATACTTTTTATCTCTTCTACAGAAAGAGCTCCTGTTTCAATTATCCATTTTACGGTCTTATTATGAATTACTCCTAACCTTGTTCCTTCTAAAATATCTAAATCAAATTTGTCAAATCTTTTTTGTTTAAAAATATTATAATCCGCAACATAGTCGACATCATCCACTCCTAATTCTATTACATCTTTGGCTTCTTTAATTTTATCCTCTGTTGGAGAATCTCCAAGAGGGAAATCTACTACAGTACCAACTAAAACATTTGATTTAGATTTTTTTATCAATTCCTTAGCTAGAGTAATATACTTTGGACGAATCATAACTAACTTAAAATTATGTTTAATCGCCTCATTAATCAAACCCTTAATATTGTTTCTATTTTCTTCTTCAGAGATCATTGCTTGTTCTGCAGTTTTCAGATAAGTTGAATCTAAATAATCTTCAATGTTCATATAATAAGAATTTCTCACAAACCTACTAATTTTATACATATTTTTCACAATTTTAGATTCAGATATTTTTGTTAGATTTGCCCACTTAAATTATGAAAGAGTCAAAAGAAAATATATTTACCATTTTTGATGATATTCTTCAAAGAGAAGATAAAGAATCTTTACTACAACAAAAATCAAAAGTGATTTGGATGACAGGACTTTCTGGATCTGGTAAAACAACTATTGCTAAAGGTGTCGAGAGATACCTGCATAATAATGGAATATTAAATCAGCTTCTAGATGGGGATAATATTAGAGTAGGAATAAGTAATAATCTCACTTTTTCTTGTGAAGATAGAGCAGAGAATATCAGAAGAATTGCTGAAGTAAGTAGGTTGTTTTTAAATTGTGGCATTGTAACATTAAATTGTTTTGTAAGTCCAACAATTGAAATCAGAAACATTGCTAAAGAAATAGTTGGAGTAGAAAACTTTATTGAAGTTTATATTAATGCATCATTGGAAACTTGTGAAGAAAGAGATGTGAAAGGTCTTTATAAGAAAGCTAGAAAAGGAGAAATAAAAGATTTTACTGGAATAAGTTCTCCATTTGAAGCTCCAGAAAATCCTGAAATAGAAATCAATACATCTAAACTTTCAATAGATGAATCGGTGCAAAAAGTTTTAGATTATATTTTACCGATTATTAAAAACAAATAAAAATGAGTTCGTATAATTTAACACACTTAAAAGAATTAGAATCAGAAGCAATTTTTATCCTAAGAGAGGTAGCTGCACAATTTGAAAAGCCTGTAATGTTATTTTCTGGAGGAAAAGATTCTATTATTATGTTTCATCTTGCCAGAAAGGCATTTTATCCTGGTAAAATCCCATTTCCTTTAATGCATGTAGATACTGGTCATAACTTCCCAGAAACTATTGAATTTAGAGATAGATTAATGAAAGAAACCGGAGAAACTTTAATCGTAAAATATGTTCAAGATTCTATTGATAAAGGAACTGCTGTAGAAGAAACTGGCCCAAACCCTTCTAGAAATGGACTTCAAACTGTTACACTTTTAGAGGGTCTAGAAGAAGGAAAATATGACTGTGCAATGGGAGGAGCTAGAAGAGATGAAGAAAAAGCAAGAGCTAAAGAAAGGTTTTTCTCACACAGGGATGAGTTTGGACAATGGGACCCAAAAAATCAAAGACCAGAACTTTGGAATCTATTTAATGGAAGAAAGAAACTAGGAGAACACTTTAGAGTATTCCCGATTTCAAATTGGACTGAGATGGATGTATGGCAATATATTTTATACGAAAAAATATCATTACCTTCATTATATTTTTCTCACCAAAGAGAAGTTGTAAATCGTGATGGGGTTCTATTATCTAAATGCGATTATATTACTCTAAAAGATGGGGAAAAATGGGAAGAAAAAACAGTAAGATGTAGAACTATTGGAGATATGACCTGTACGGGTGTTGCAGAATCAGAGGCAAATGACTTAGAAGAGATTGTTGAAGAAGTTGCATCTACTAGAATTACTGAAAGAGGAGGAAGAGCAGACGATAAAAGATCAGAAGCTGCTATGGAAGATAGGAAGAAAGAGGGGTACTTTTAAAAAAGATAAAACTATGAACGAAACAAAAGGATATTTAAATATGGAGTTATTGCGCTTCACTACTGCTGGAAGTGTAGATGACGGTAAAAGTACTTTGATTGGAAGATTACTTTATGATAGTAAAGCGATTTTTGAAGATCAAATGGATATACTTGAAGAAACAAGTAAGCAAAGAGGAGAAGAGGGGATTAACCTTCACCCCTGTCTTTATAGAAACTGGAACCTTCAAGAACGGTGTGAAGGTC
>NZWX01000027.1 GCA_002697625.1 Flavobacteriales bacterium | reverse complement strand
AGATTTAGTAAGTTTTGAATTGTTATTATTGTTATTGTTTTTCTTGTTATTTTCGGCCTCCTTTTCTCTTTTTTCTAATGCCAATTCACGATTTTTAGATATTTTGTTTTCGACAGCTTGCCTTGTTTTTGGAGCAAACCAACCACCTTTTTCGAACTTGTTAATGTGTGTTTTAATGGCATTATAGTTTTCGTTACTACTATACTTGTTTCTCAAATTTTGAACATTTTTTCTTTTAACTGCATTACCCGCACTATTATTTACAGGTGTAGATTTAGTAAGTTTTGAATTGTTATTATTGTTATTGTTTTTCTTGTTATTTTCGGCCTCCTTTTCTCTTTTTTCTAATGCCAATTCGCGATTTTTAGATATTTGGGTTTCAACCTCTTCCCTTGTTTTTGGAGCAAACCAACCACCTTTTTCGAACTTGTTAATGTGTTTTTTAATGGCATTATAGTTTTCATTACTACTATACTTGGTTCTCAAATTTTCGACATTCGCTTTTTTATTATTGGCCTCTTTCTTGATTTGTGCTTCCTTTTTTGATTTTTCAATTTGTTTCTTAAGATCAGCAATTATCGACTCGACGGATTTTTTAGGTTCTTTATTCGCGCGACTCAAAGTTGCATTTTTATTATTGATATGATTTCGAGCATTATTCGTATTCAAAAAGTTAGAAAGTTTTTGTTTTCTATTTACCTTAATTTGATTAGATAATTTAGTAATCATGTTCTTTGCAACATTCGTATTCGTTTGTTGGTTTATTATATTTTTAACATTTTGACTTTTCTTATTCAAAAATGGATCGTTTGCTACGAATTTTTCGAGTGTCTTGATTTGTTCTTGACGCGCTTGTTTACGTTCCTTCTCTAATTGTTTTTTGCTTGCCACTTCCTTAGCGTTATATATTTCTTTCAACTTTTTATTCGCGTTATTAACGGTTGCGTAAATAAGTTTTCCTTCTCCTCCAAAAAACGCACTATGACGTTTACCTGATTCAAAGCTAGATATAACAGTATTCATGTTTTTGTTTATTGCGCCACTTCCCCACTTTTGTCTCAAATTCGCCGCATTAGCTTGTCTTTTTGCCTTATTTTCTGCATTTTTTCTTTCTTTTTCTTGTTGTTCTTGTAATTTTTTATTGTTTTTATTATTCGTGTTAACATTTGGTACGACTACCGGTGCGTTTGGTTTATTTGGTACGTTTGGTTTATTTGGTACAACGTTTTGTTGTGGTTGGTTTTTAATGTTATTTTTTATAGGAGTTGGATTCTCATTGACTGAATTGTTATTGCTATTTATCGGTGATATAATTTCACCGTGTACTCGAACTTTCGCTAATTCTTCTAATTTTTTCTTCTTGTTCTCGTTGTTTACATTTGAAGAATTAAGTATATTTTTAACATTTTTACGATTTAAATTTAAATTTAAAGTATTTTTTGCATAAAACGCTAATTTTTGTTTATTTGGTACAACGTTTGGTTTGTTATTTGATACCGCATTAAATTTATTATTGAGTCTTTGTACCACGTTATTTTTTTTACTATTAGCCGCCGTTATCTTTGATCCTATGGATACGGATGAATTACCCCCAGTTTTTGGAGTATTTGTTCTGACTGTTGTTGAATTACCCCCCGTTGTTTTCTTAGTAACTGTAGTTTTTGGAGTATTTGTTCCGACTGTTGGTGAATTACCCCCGGTTGTTGTTGAATTACCTCCAGTTGTTGGTGAATTTCCCCCAATTGTTTTAGTAGTAGAAACTGGAGTTTTTGGTTCTCTCAACTGTTTTTGGAATTCGCTAAGAGTTGGCTTTTTGGATGTAAAAACTGGTTTTCTGGCCTCTTTTACCATTTGTGGGTATGCTTCCCTTTGAAAATTTTCCCACCAATCATCTTGTTGTTGCTTTGACATGTTCATCGCACCTCTCTTAAATAACATGTTTAAGGCTGGTCCTTTTCCTTTTTGTACTAACAACCGCATATTTGCATTTCTTTTTATTTGCTTGTTCTTATTGGTTAAGTTTGGTTCTCCAAACAACAATCGCGTATATGGATGAATTTTTTTAGCCTTATTCACTTTGTTTAAGGATTCCATGGCCGAATATGGGGATATTTTGTTTGGTTTTAAAAACCCTCCCCTTGCCTTTCTGAATTTGTTATTACTGGTAGTAGTTGTATTCTTGTTAGTATTGTTATTTCTATTATTAGAAACATTTCTAACATTATTAACTGGTTTAGAAAGTTGGGCTTCTTTATTTTTATTTAAATTAATGTTATTTCTAGTACCATTATTACCGTTGTTTCTACCATTATTATTATTTGTTCGTATAGCGTTATTTGGTGTATTGCCTATGTTATTTATATTTGTCATTGAAATAGCATTATTCATAGCATTATTGTTATACGCTTTTACGTCGTTATTAACGGTAGGTGACGATAAAACTCTTTTCTGAACAGTTCTAAGTTTTATTGGTTCGTGTATATTCATAGAATGAAGACGACGACCTATTATAGCAATTAATTGCGCTTTTGTGAGTTGTTTATCCGCATGACGCGCAACACCTACTTTCTTTGCTATGCGTCTTATACTCGTGACCTTTGTTCCGGGATTAAAGAGTTTTTCAAAATCTGACCGAGTTAATGGCGATTTTCTATCAATTAAGTACGAACTATCTTTACTTAAAACGAGTGGTGGTAATGGTAATTTACCATCCTGAATACTCGAATATACGTCGCATATTTGACTTCGTGTCAAACTAAAATCTCCACCTGTATTTTTTTTAATAAGTGTCTTGAGATCTTTGATATCTATTCCTGGATCGCACGCGTCCATATTGTTATAAACCAACAAAAAAGTTTATAACAATAATTAATTATGTTCGTGTTCCATACCTTTTAAGTATAATTTCATTTTTTCTTCGTAAGACATGTTAAAGTTGAAAACTTCGGCCTGGCCTATATCTATATCAACAACTTTACTGTTTTTGAGTACATTTTCTTGTCTATTATTTAATGTCGATGAAATTAAAGCTTCTGCAAATTGTTTTGGATTCCTTATATCTTCTATAAACTCTTCTTCCATTTTCATACGTATACAAAGTACTTTATTTCCTTTTTTATCTATAAATGGTAAAGAAGGTAATGTTTCCCGTGTACCTCCATCTATGTATATTAAACCTTCGTGTCTATATGATGAGAATATGAATGGTATAGCTATACTCATACACAACGCATCTATAACTTTCATATCTGGGTGTGTATCCCTCGAAAAATATACTGTTTTCGACGTGTTTACACAAAACGACGAAATGTATATTTTTTTATCTATTTCTGAGAAAGTTGGGTCTGATTCAAAAATATCTACGAATTTTTCGCGTATAGGTTTAAGGTCAACTAAACCATATTTATGCATAAAACACTTTAAATTTAATTTAACTAACTTGTTTCCTTCGAGTTCTGCTAATTTGTATAATATTTCGTCTATACTAAACCCTAAAGCTAAAAAAAGAACTAATATAGCACCTGCTGATGCACCCGAATACTCTTTAATGTTAGATAATGATGATTCTATGGTTTTAAGGTATCCTAACATGGAAAAACCTCCCATTGCACCTGGGCCAATTACTAGATATTCCATATCTTCATTGTTACTTAATAGTATTGAGGAAATTGCTTTCTCAAAAGAGCGAAGGCGAGTGCGAAAACCACGGCGTGGACTACTGCGGATTGAACACTCGTTTGACCAGACATGAAAAGACCTTTTGAGCCTGGTGGGATGCTCAGAAGTATACCTGGACTGAGTATAATGAAGAGTGTTGTCGTTACGATCAAATCTGCTTGCGTAAGAACAAGTCCCAATGCTTTTGCAATGAGAGAAAATGCGAGAAAGAATACGAGTGCGTGAAAAAGAACGGCAGTTCTTCCGGTAAGACCGTCTCTGAAAGCGATCTTCGAACCATTTGTTCTGAGAAGAATGCCTGGACTGAGAGCTAAAAAAAGCGAAGCTGGTAACGCAACTTTTTGTGATGTAATATCTGGTATCATTATTGTATATATATTGATTACATAATTTATCTAAATTGAATTATTAAAGCAAAACTCAACGAAATCATCGTAATTTGCAAATTTTAAAATAAGATGTGACATGGCCGCATCATATAGATACTGTTGTAGTATCCCCCACATATAACGGAGTTCTTCCTGGTGTTGTAATTCCCAGTCGCATATATGAAGAGGTTCGTTTTGATGAATTTCGTCTTCTACGTCGCTATTTTCGGCTTCATTACCGTTCAAAGCTTCGTAAACATATTGATTCCAAACCATTATTAGTTAATCTTTTTTCTTATCTTTTATTCCCGTGAGAGAGAGTGAAGTCGACTCCTTTGTTGGTAAGTTATCGAGTATAATCTTTAATACACTTTCGGCCTGTTCTTCGTTTCCGTTGAAATAAGCTGTAAGACCTTCTTTGACTGAGGCTTTCGTTAAGCCCTGTTTTCTAGAACTTCTTCTTACTGAAATTTTTCCTTTTTTAAGATTAATAGCATCTAGACCATTATCAGTCATAAGTTTTTTAACTTGTAATTTAAGTGCCTTTTCGGCCTGGACTAAGACCTTTATATCTTCCCTGGCTTCTGTAATTTGCTTGTTGAGTTCAACCAATTTAGAGACGCTGTTAGAAAGTTCTTCTGATGGAGCTTGGGACATGTTTTTATATATAATTACCTGTATTCTTTAAATAATAATTTAACACAATGGGCGACGCATGGTATCTGGAGCTATGGTGGAGTTGTTCCACACGAATGGTTCTTTCGCGTTTGGTGGATCGGCTCTAACTTGTCTATTACCGTTTCTCAAAGCACCGCCAACGGTTTCTGGGAAACCGATTTGGGCACGTGGTTCGAGGAAGTTTTGTCCTTCGAGTATGTCCTCTGGTGCAAATTCACCAAAATCTTCCTGGGACGCGACTTCACGTGGGAGCAAAGACGAAGCGAGACCTGTACCCGCCTTCATTTCGCAGCTAGTGGCTTCGCCTTCCCCGGATGGTCCTGCGGCTGGGCCTACCGATGGCGCGTACAAGCGCTCTTCAATAGAGTATGTGGATTTGTTGATGAACATAAGGTAGATGACTGTCGCGATCGCGAGTGCAATGAGGACTTGTCTTGGTGTAACTTTTCCCATCTTCATAATGTCTTTTATATATAATAAATACTTTTTTTTATTTTGACTCTTCGTCCTCAAACATACATTCTTCTGGATATGCATCGACTGAGGGTACCTCAACTTCGGGTGTTTTTTCTTCGTGTATCTTCACCTGAACAATATTCCATGTTGGGCCAAAATGTGATCTTGCAAACCAAAGTCCTGCGAATTCAATAAAAACAGAACACTTTGTACCTGGAGCAATTGTTTCAAAATCAACTAATTCCCTGTTAGCTGCAAAGATTCTTGTTGCTTCGATTTTTTCTGCTGTAATCGAATCATCAACAATATACGCTTTATCAATAGCCTTTTCTGAAACTTTTTTACCGAACCATTCTTCTGAGTTTTCTAACGCAGATTTGATATTTGTAGAGTGTACGTTTTCGATCTTCGCCTGATTATCTTCGCCTGTAATTTCTATAGAAACTTCCCCTGTTGAATAATCAACGTCTAAAACGCTAACGTCGTTCAATTGGATGAAACATCTTTTTTTATCTTCTGTAAGTGCTTTTACATGACGCATGCCATCGTCTGCCTTTGTTGGTGTATCGTAAATCATAGTGTATATTAGATTGGTTTCATTTCTTTAAACCAATAAATGGTATCATAGCTGATTTTTCAAGTAGTGGTTTAGGAACCCATGCATCTCTTTTTGGTTTGAAACCGTATAGGGTTTCTTCCATACTAATATTACGTATGTTAGAAGGTAAAGGTTTTGGTTTAATTGGTCTGAAATTCATTTCGTTTCGTATATAACTTTGGTTTGGATTTGGTTTCCATGTCATTTTTTCCATGTTAAATATATGATTAGATTGGGTTCTTATATAGTTCGGTGGTGTTTTCATTNTTGGTTGTGATGATTTTAAACCGTAAACTATGTCCTTGCTTAGTTTTGGTTTAGATGGTGTTGTTGTTGATAACGTATATTTTCTAGGATTGACTTTTGTTGCTTTTTTTATTAAATGAGGACCGACTTTTTTATATGAACGGAACGTGTGTACGGGTTTGCCTATTCTTAAACCGACCTTTTTGGCGATAGTATCCATTGTATCTGTACCTAAAATCTTCTTTTTGGTTATTTCTCTGGCTAATGCAATCATGCGTTTACGGTCCTTATCTCTTTTTGTTGGTCTTAGACCCATCTTCTGCATCATGTATATATCCTCTATGAGGTAGTCTTTTGATGGTACAGTTAAGTATTTATATTTTCTTTTATATGCGGTATTTTTATTGTTATGTGCGTATATTATATTGGCTCCGTTAAAATTCTTTTTAGCGACATTATACCCGATTTGTTTTGGGCGCATAAATGCAATGTCTAGTATACCACCAAAATTGATGTCTTCCAATTTACCTGATTTTATATCAAACATTCTAAATTTCATATCTAAAGTGAATAATTCAACATCTATGAGTACATTTGATCCGTTTTTAACGTTTTTGCGTTTTGGTATTAATGAATATCTTCGAGTGACGTGATACCCTTTAGATTTCGAACCAGAAGCGGATGTTAACCCTATATATTTTGATATTGTCCATGCCCAATTGGTTCTATACGCGTTTGTACTATTATTGTAATTGTATTTATTTACGTCAAAGTATTGATCTGTTTCCAATAAAACTTTATTGATAAGTTTGTAATTATCACGACCAGCTATTTGACCGAGTTTATTCCAGAGTAAAAGTTTTATGGCTTGTAATTTACCAAAGTATTTACCATCTGGTTTCATTTTTGGTACAAATTTGGTATCGATATCAGTTGTAATGATTCTATCTTCTGGTTTTAAGTAAAAGTTGACGGCTTCGCCTCCACTAATGATTAAATCACCCATAGGTTTCAAGAATTTTGAAAGTTCGTCTATTATGTCGTGCATCATGGGCCGAATTGATTCGGTAATGAGTACTTTAGAAGCTTCTTCAAATGTTTCTTTTGGGTAGAGTCTCTGTACACGGTTTCTAAACCTTTTTATATTTTCGCGACTATATTCAGATATATATTTGAATAAAAGTTTATCTCCAAAACATACTTTCTTTTTCACCCAATTCTCTATAGTAACATCTGTGAAATCACTAAATAAAAAGTGGTAATTTTTGGGTAATTTCTTTACCGTCTTAGCTGGTAAAGGCTGACCGGTCTTGATTTTTAATCTAGACTTTGGATTTGTTACCATTATTATATTGTGTATATAATAATATGGATTGTGAAAGTCCAGAACATAAATGTGATCAAATCTTTGGTGAATGTCGATGTTATGCTGATCAAGGTACTTATTATTATCTAGAGGATCAAGTGTGTGGTATTCGTAAAAATGGGTACATTATTCCCTGTAAAGCTGGGTGTTGTTCGGGTGGATGTCCTGGACAGTGTAAAGGTGTAAAACCAAGACAACCTTATGCCTTTGGGTATTTGTATCCTTATAAGGTTGATAAAATTTTTATTTTTTCAATATCTTTAGCTATACTATTGGTAATACTTAGTACATATGTATTACACAGGAAACGAACTTAAAGATATAGGTATCGTATACTATATAAAACATGACCTGCAACGACGAACACTGCGAACAAATTTTGAGTGAACTTTCCTCTCTTAAATCTGATATCAAATCTCTTTCTAAGATTGTTAGAAAGATCAAAGCGAAAGTCGATGATCCGACCGGTGAAAAGGCGGCATCGCGTGCAAAAAATAATGGTTTTAACAGAAAGCAAGCTATCTCTGATAAATTGAGAGCATTTCTTGAATTACCAGATGGTGAACTCGTGTCTAGAAGTACTGTGACTCGTGCTATTAATAAATATGTTACTGACAACGGTCTTAAACATCCAGATAATGGTCGTATTCTTGTCTTAGACGATAAGTTGAAAAAGCTTCTTCAACCACCGGATGATGTTGAAGTCACTTTTTTGAATTTACAAAAATTTTTGAGTCCACATTATACTCGTGTTGAACAAGAAAAATAAATACCTAAGTTATATAAACTTACTTAAAAAAATATATCTTATTAATATAAATCAACGATGATAATCGATAGAGTATCTATCGAGAACCTTGTTGGTACAAAAATATCCAAGATAGATTTGTACCAAAAAGCATTTACACATAAATCTGCGTTAAAAGAAAATGAAAAATTAGATGGTTCCTTTGAAACTTTAGAGTTTATAGGTGATTCTGTTTTGGGTTTTGTTATTACAAAATTTTTATTCGACAGGTACGAAAATAGACAGGAAGGGTTTCTTACAAAGGCTCGAACTAAACTTGTTAGAGGTGAAACTCTTGCAAATATAGCAACTAAGCTTGGTTTATATAAATGGGTTCAGATGGATGAGAAAGGTATGCGTAATGAATGGAATAAAAATCCAAAAATTCTGGAAGATGTATTTGAATCACTTGTAGGTGCTATATATATGGATCTTGGATTACTTCACGCTAAACAGTTTATTCTTAACATTTACAATAACCCTGGGTACGTTGATATGAATTGTATTATGATTGATGATAATTACAAGGATCACCTCATGCGTTATTGTCAAACAAATAATCTCAATTTACCTGAATATAAAGTTGTAAATCACGAAAACGGTGTATTTATAATTGACGTATTTGTTGATAACGTATTTTTGGGTCGTGGGTGCGCAAAAAATAAAAAACAAGCTGAACAGTTTGCAGCTAAGTATTTCTTTTATCCACCTCAACTCATGTATAACACTACTTAAACAATAGGGACACTTAATTACTTATAATGTGTAAATTTTTGAAACCTTGTTTATATATCGCGGGTGGTATAGTTGGTATTATTACTAGTATAAAATTAATTATATGGTGGGATAGAAGTGGTGATTCGCCGCCAGTGAGTCCTACTTATGATAAAGTAAAAGATGATGAATCTGATATAAATTCTTCTTCATCAGAAGAGATTGTAATTGTTGAAGGGGATTTGTCGTCTCGAAGTGGTCATACAATAAAATCAACGTTCGAACGTAAAGTTATGAAATTGTCGCATATGAAAAAACAGGATCTTATTGATGAATGTATGCGTAGAAATATTGCGTGTGTTGGTACTGTACGTGTTTTGCGTGAAAGATTACGTATTGCGCGCGAAGAGGAACAGGCTTAAAAGTTATAAAAGTAATCAAATTAATATGCATCCAAATGTACAAAAATGGTTGGATTTTGAATATGCGCCACAGAAGTCGCAAGAATGGTTAGATCTTAGAATGGGTATGCTTACAGCAAGTGATGCAGCATCTGCTATAGGTGTAAATAAATATGAAACGCCCGACCAACTTTTATTAAGAAAGTGTGGGAAGGGTCCGGTTTTTACAGGTAATGAAGCAACTAGACACGGTGAAAAATACGAAGACGAGGCGCGTATAATTTATGAACAAAGACACAATGAAGTTGTTCATGAATTAGGTTTATGTCCTCACCCTAAATATTCCTTTTTAGGTGGGAGTCCGGATGGTGTGAGTGAATCTGGTAAGTTAGTCGAAATTAAGTGTCCCATGATGCGGGAAATAAAACCAGAAGTTCCGGAACATTACATGCCTCAACTTCAGTTATGTATGGATATTTTAGATTTGGAGGAGGCTGATTTTATCCAGTATAAACCTGCAGAATTTAATTGGCCGAAACCAGAAGAGTTTGTTGTCGTTAACGTAAAGCGTGATAGAGCTTGGTTTGAAAAATATTTACCCGTTATGGATGCTTTTTGGCAGAGGGTTGTGTATCATAGGGAACATGGTATAGAAGAACCTCCGCCTAAAAAAACGCGAGTTAAAAAGGAAATTGTCAGACCAGAGTGTCCTATCCAGACAGATTCGGATGACGATTATTTTGATGAGTAATAATAAATGATAAATAAATCGGCATTTGTTAGTACAGTTTCTATTACGATCGCTATTACATTAATGTATGGATACATATATAGCCAAACAACAAGTGATGATTTTGACTTTAAGGACCCACTCGATCCATATTATTTTTCACTCATGACCATGAGTACAGTTGGTTATGGCGATTTTTCACCAAAATCCAGACGTGCTAAACTTCTTGTTATGTCGCAACAAACCATTATATTAGCTGAAATAACAGCCATGGTAAGTAAAATACTTTCGGCTAAAATTTAATACTACTATCTTAATTACTCAGTTTTCATGTTCAAATTTAAAAGAATTTGAAGATGAAAAAAATATCAGGGTAATATAAATGCAAACATTTGGATCAAGAGCTGAAGTATGGCATGGTGTTGCCCTTAAAACAACCGGTGGACTCGAAAAGAAAGATCTTACACAAGATAAGTATGGTCGAATCTTGAGTAAGGCTGCGCGTAAAGCTGCACTCGCTAGATTAAAGGATGAAGGTAAGAAACATTTGGTTAAGGTTTTCAAACCAAAGAAGACTGGATTTAAACTCCAGCCCAAGGAAGGGTCGAAAGCCTACGAAAGAAAAATTAAGAAAATGTTGTAATAGAGTAAGTAATAATGACACTCTCTAAGTGGGATGAATCTGTTCGAATCGCTAAAATTAAAATGGGTCTAGACCCTAAATCTTATATGGTTATAAAAGGTAAGCTTCTCAAGGAGGCGCAAGCCATTTATCAACTTCTCATATTAAACGATAAATCTATACGCCAATAAATTGGAATCCCTTAAGTCTCTGTGGTTCGTATACGACTAGCGAGTTAAGTTTCCAACTTATACCAAATTTCCTGTTTAAGAAATACACACTATTCATTTCAACTATGGCAGTACCTGAATTTCTTGAATATAATCCGTTTTTAATATCGTCAACCATTGGTTTCTTATCTTCGTTATAAACGTGTGGTTTAATTTTACCATCTATCGTAGAATCAACTTTAACTCTAAATTTTGGTTCTCTATCCGGGGATTCCTTTATGTTTGAGTTAAACATTGGTTTGAGTTCTTCATACGTCATGTATTTATTGAATATTTTTGCACTTTGTTCGGAAACGGTGTGTATAACTTTATCTTCAATTTCACGCATACACTCGTAAAATTTTTTAACAAAGTTATCGGGTTCATCC
Organism: Flavobacteriales bacterium; assembly: GCA_002697625.1. Classification (GTDB taxonomy): domain Bacteria; phylum Bacteroidota; class Bacteroidia; order Flavobacteriales; family BACL11. The sequence continues at coordinate 1,159 of NZWX01000027.1, read as the reverse complement.
CATCCTTTCATGGCAAAATCGATGTTATACTTTGTTGCTCCTATTTCTGGTGTAAAACCGGAAATACCAAAAGGCATGTACATTCGAGGGAATATAATTTTCATGAGTTTATCTTCGTTGGTACAAAGTGAAATTTTTCTTCCGTCGTAATTAGTGAGTTTTAACGTTTCTTTTGCATTTATAAACTTTGTTGCCATTTTGTGAACGAACTTTATAAATGTATATATACCGTAAGCTTTAACCCTCTATTTATTTTTTTTATTTTCTAATTTTTTAATTTCTTTTCCTAATTTATTAATTTCCTTGTCGATAACATCAACATTTTTACACGCGTTTGCGTAATTTAGACTTGCGCGTCCATATCCTTTTTCCTTTTCAATTTTCTTGAAATTTTTACTTATTTGAAGAATTTTGTTTAAACATTCAATTTTTTTACGTTGAAGACTATCTCTTTTACGTATTAAATTATTTAATCCCATTTAATATACATTTATTTTTTATTTTTTAAAGCATTATTTACAGCTTTTCTTTTATTTTTTTTAGTTGGCGAAGGTGATGCAAAAGCAGCATTGAATGCATTTTGTAATGTTTTNTTAAAAGGACTTGNNATAGTATTTACTACTCTTTTGGCAAATCCTGGAGAAACGGGTGATCTTTTTGGACTGTTATTTTTTTTAGACTTTTTTGGTGTTGTTGTCATTTATATTAATTGCGATTATTATTTGCATTAGAAAAATATCCGCGTGATGCCCATCCCCACATAGTTGCTAAAAACCCCGGGCTTAATCGATGTTGTGGTGATANCGGTGATGGTGGTGGCGCTGGAGTACGGCGACGTTGACGTCTTTGTGAACGTGGTTTTGTTTTACGATTTAAAACGGATCTTGGACTATTCTGCTGATTATTATTACTTCCTGAATTTGTGTTATTATTTCTAGCACGTCTTGGCATTTATATAGANGTATAATTTTATCTCCCAGGAAAGTAATGAATTGGCTACGTCTCAAAATCATAGAGATACACGTTTCGTATATGATGATGAGGTANAAAGTNATAAAAAAATTATTTAGGCAGAACACATAGCACACTCCGCTTCTAAACTAAACTGGATCGGACGTGCCTTTGCCTTACTTCTAAGGTAATACATACCCGTTTTCAA